>JAYTGM010000073.1:0-7393 GCA_043733425.1 Terriglobia bacterium | reverse complement strand
ATAGTGTGCGACCGTCCGGCGTCAGTGCGACCCCGTTTGGACGTACCATTTTTGAATTGACCAAGGAAAGCTTCCCTTGCGGAGTGACGTGGTATAGCCCGTTGAAGCCCAGTTCTTGAGCTTCCAGGACCGCTTTGGAGGCGGGATCGGAAAAATAGACATGGCCGTCACGCCTGACCACTACATCGTTTGGGGAGTTCAAGCGCTTGCCTTGCCACTCCGAGGCGACCACCGTGAGGCGACCGTCTTTCTCCATGCGAGTTACGCGACGCCCGTCTCGCTCGCAGCTATATAACCGGCCCTGAGTGTCCATTGCATTGCCGTTTGACGAGTTGGTGTAATTACGGTAAATTTCGGCGTGGTTCGGCTCCGCCGATTTCATAATTCGGGAATTGTAAATGTCGCTAAAGATCAGGAACCCTGCTTTTGCCCAAACCGGCCCTTCCACGAATTCAAAATCGCCTTCGAACTTTTCGATGCCAGAGGAAGACTTAAGCGGTGCCGGCGGCGGACCATCTACCTGCAATTCAAGACGCCATTTCCACTCTTTTCCCGCTGGAAGCTTGACTAAGCCCTGGCCTAGGTTCAGGGAATTCTGAATACCAAAGAAAGGCTCCGGGCAGAAGTATCCAGTCTGAGGTCCACCGAACACGTTAAAGCGGACTAGTGGTTCCGCAGCCGCTGAACTGGCTTGTTGCGTGAGACGAAGGGAAACTCCCTGGGGATCGACCAGCCGTGCATACGGCTGACTGCGATATCCGGCAAGTGGGATGGCAACCCGCGCGTCGAAAGCTCCAAGCGCCTCGGGAGTCTGAAAGGAGCGCGGCTTGGTTTCGCCGCTCAACACGCCTTTGGAGTTTCGCAGCAGTTGGACTGTGCTTGCGGTTTCGAATGTCATCGTTGCCGGATCGGTCCCCTTCACAAACGGCAGATTGAAGGCGATATGGTTGCCGATGGAAAAGATCATCTCTGCGGTGTTCGTGGCGCCCGCTTTGACGGTGTAGTCAACGGTGAGATGGCCGCCTGAAACTTCGTAGGTAGCGAGCAATTGAAACGCGAACGGATACGCGGCCCGCGTGGCGTCACAGTCCTTGAGTTCCAGCGTTACCCGGGCACCGTTCTTATCGGCGGACCGGCTTACTTCACTCCAGGGGAAATTGCGAGCGAATCCGTGGCATGGCATTGTGTAGGATTTGCCAGCCACTTGATAAGGGCCGGGGCCGCAACTGGTTTCCGGAACGGTCCCGACCGGATACTGGGCGCCCACGGCCGGCCAAAGTAACGGTCCTTTGCCTTTGAAGCCAGGGCCGGGCGAGTAATCGCGCGCGTGATAAAGAAACTCGGTCCATTCTCCTTTCATCTTCACGCGGTAACTGCTCAGTTCCCCACCCTGTGACGGCGCGACGGCTGCTTCCACACCGGCAACGCTATCGTGCAGAACGATCACCCGTGGTGTTCCCGAACCTGCCGCGAGTTCATCCGTAATTGCATAGCGACTCTGAGCCGATAACGACGACCCGGCAAGGCTCAGGAGGAACAGCAAAGTACGCCCGGGGAAGCGGTTCATTTCGCACCCGGCTTTTTGGATTCAAAGAGACCGAAGCTGAGAACATCGGAGGCGGACGTAATGGCCACATACTGCTTCCCGTTTACGCCATAGGTGACAGGCTGCGAGGTAATTTGCTGACCAGTATAGAAATGCCAAATTGCCTTCCCCGTCTTGGCGTCCATCGCCACGAACTCACCATTCAGTTCACCGGAGAAAAGCAAGCCACCGGCCGTGGAGAGTAGTCCGCCTCCGAATCCGGTTGACCCGATTCGCTCCGATTCCCAACGCAATTTTCCCGTCGTCAAGTCAAGCGCCCGGACATACACCTTCCAGGAATCATCCCGGAGGTCGACATCTCCGGTGGCGCGGTATTGAAAGCCGCCGGGCCGGAAAGTCTCGGTCGATTTATTGGCCATGCCGCAGCCCTCCTGGGCGACGACGTAAAAGAGGCCGGTATCCGGATTGTAGGCGGGCGATTGCCAATTTGCGGCGCCTATGGCCGCGGGACAAACCTTCGTGCCCTTCAAGCTCGGTTCAATCCCCGGAATGCGAAGAGGCCTGCCTTCGGGAGTCAAACCCGTGGCCCAGTTCAATTGATGAACGAAGGGCGCGCCTTGCAGAAATTTCCCTGTGACCCGATCCAGCAGGTAGTAGAAACCGTTGCGGTCCGCGTGCGCCATCAGCTTGCGCATTTTTCCCTGATACATGGCGTCCACCAACACGGGAATTTCTACCGCATCCCAATCCATAGTGTCGTGAGGGGTGAACTGGAAATACCATTTCAACTTACCGGTATCGAGATCCAGCGCGACAACGCATTCGGTGTAGAGGTTGTCGCCCTTGCGGACATCTCCATTGAAATCAGGCGCGGGGTTTCCGATGCCCCAATAAAGCAGATTCAGTTCGGGGTCGTAACTGCCGGTCAGCCAGGTGTCCCCGCCTCCGGTCTTCCACGAATCGCCCGCCCATGTCTCGGAGCCGGCTTCCCCCGGCTTTGGGATGGGGTTGAATCGCCACAGGCGCTCACCGGTGGTGGCGTCATATGCGTCCAGGAATCCGTTTAGCCCGTGGTCACTCGGCGCAATGCCGGCAATCACTTTTCCATTCACTACCAGGGGTGCGGCCGGCGACCAGTAACCGTCACTGGCTTCGGCCAGTTTGGTTTCCCAAATGACGTTTCCGCTGGCTGCATTCAGCGCGATCAGGTAAGCATCAGGCGTAGTGATGTAGACCTTGTCGTGCCACACAGCGACCCCGCGGTTTGGGCCTTTCTGGCGCGCGGGGATGCGGCGGTAATCCCAGATCTGGCGCCCACTCCGTGCGTCAAGCGCGTAAACTTCGTTTGGCTGAGTGACGTACATCACTCCATCCACAACAATAGGGACGGTCTCCAGATGAGTTGCTCCCGGAACATGGAAGACCCACTTCGGGACAAGGCCATCTACCGTCGCGGTGTTGATCTGGTTCAGAGCGCTGTGGCGGCGACTGTCATAACTCCCGTTGTAATGTAACCAGTTCGCCGAGTTCGCTTCACGAAGTTGAACATCGCTCACCTGCGCGCAGAGTGCCAGTGCGCCATACGTCACAATCGCGATTTCCCTAATCATCATCGGCCGACCTCATTCTCACCTTGTTGCATTACTTTCACCTTGGTCCGAGCCTGGCTACTGAGCATGGCGACCACATCACGGTATTGCTCCGGATTAAGACGCTTGTCGAAATCATGCGGCATCAGGGAGTGCTCTCCATACGCAACACTTCGCAGTTCCTGCCTGTCAAACATATGCAGCTTGCCGGTCCGGTCCAGCAGTTGAATTGAGAAGGCATCACTGTTCCGCGCAACGCCCTTCACCGTCTCGCCATTGAGGGTCGTCACGGTGACGGGGCGGTATCCATTCGGGATCGGCCTTTCTTTTGTGAGAGACTCTTCCAGTTTCTTAAGACTCACCTGGGCACCGATGCTGGACAGATCCGGGCCAATGGTGCCGCCTTGACCTCGAATCATATGACAATGTACGCAACCGCCCGCGCCAGTAAACACGGTCATGCCACTCTGCACGTTGCCTGGCACAATGTTGTCGGAGGCTGTACCGCGAATGTTACGAATGAACGCCACAACCTTCCAGACCTCTGTATCCGGCAAACCAGACGAAGGCATGGCCGTCCCCGCAATTCCGTTCTTCACTGCCTCGAAGATGGCAGCCTCACTCAGCCGGAAGTAACGCCGGTTAGCATCAAGGGCAGGAGCACGGTCCCCCTCTCCCCCATCCCGGCCGTGGCAGCCTGTGCAGGTTTTGTTATATAGGCTCTGGCCTTCCGCGACAACTTTGAGCGAATCACCGAGCGGGTTCTTCGGCTTTTCCACTTGTGCCGGAACAGCCCATACTGCAAAAACGCCAAGTACCCAAACATAAAAGAGCCGATTCATAATTTAGAAGAATACTTTGAGTGCGAGTTGGACGATGCGGGGGTCACTTGCGCTAAGGATGTTGCCGAAGCCCGCGCCCGTGACTGTAGTAACCGGATTCAGAAATCGAGTGTGATTCAGAACGTTGAAGAACTCGCCGCGAAATTGAATCTTAAACCGTTCGTTCAAGGGGAAGTTCTTGAAGATTCCGGTGTCCCAGTTGAAGAATCCCGGACCGGCGAACGCGCCTTTCCCTACGTTCCCAAATGCTCCTGGCGCGGGCAGAGCGAAAGATGCTGCGTTCAGAAAGCTGGTGCAAGGAGCGGTGTTCGCACAAGGACCGGTCTTATATACTTCCCCACCAGTGAACTGAGCTCGATCTTTGCCGATCCCGGTCAGAGATTGATCCTTCCCCACATAAAGGGTCAACGGTCCACCCGATTGCGAGCTAATCACACCGGAGACTTCCCAACCGCCAGCAACGGCTCGCAGAAGACGATTCAGTCCTGAAAGAGACGGAGCCTGCCAGACGTACGAGCTTACAAACACGTGGCGGTGGTCGAAATCCGATGGACCCCGGTCGTATTGCTGAAAGTTAGGCAGATAAATGGGCAGCGTATAAAAACCCGCTGTGCCAAAAGTTGCTGCATCGGTGCCTTGAGGCAGATTATCCAGACTTTTTGAGAACGTGTAATTCGCCGATATTGTGAATCCGCGCGAGAGGCGCTTCTGCAAGGTAAACTGGGCCGACTGATACCAGGAATTACCAGCTTGACTTGCCTGGTAAATGTTGCTGAAGCCTGAATAAAGACGGCGCTGATTGATGCTCAGCGCACTGCCTGGGGTGTAAATGGCTGGATTCTCTTCCAATGTCACGGTTAAGTGATTCGCTCTGGAACCAACGTAGGCGATTCGCGCGAGCCAATCATGCTTCAACTCCTGCTCAACGGCCACATTCCAGCTATAGTTGACCGGCGTCGTGAACTTGCTATACGGGTCCCAACTGTAGACTTGCACTGGCGAGGAAAAGATGGCATTTGCAAGCGGTGGAAACTGCGCTGGGAATGGGTTCGTGATGCCAAGATACGGATTGCTGAATGTTCCCTTCGGGGTGGTGAGTGAAACGGAACTGGCGTAAGGTGCCGCCCCAAGTTCGCGATTGTTGGAGAAAGCGGGAACGCGCGAGTCATAGAAGATGCCCCCGCCGCCGCGTACGCTGGTTCGGCCGTTACCAAACACGTCATAGGCAAATCCCAAGCGTGGCGCGAAGTTCATGTAATCACCGGTGGTGCCGTATTCAGGCACTCCTTTATCTCCTGAAAACAGCAGTCCCGGAGGTGCGTTCGGGAACATGGTGGAGCGCACTCCCTGCGCAAACAGTTTGGCTTGAAAGACCTCATTCTGGTGGAACGCGTCATGCCAGACCTGAGAAGGCGCGGGGCGCAAGGAATTTAGGACGTAATATCCTTCCTGGCTCGCCACGCTGGAGCGCGATAAGCCGGTTGCAATTTCTGTTGCGACCACGCTTGCCTGGGCCAGCGATGCGCCGGAGGGATCAGAAATGGCACCGCTGATTGTCCCGAAGCCCTGACCTAAAACTGAGGACGCTAGGGAAAGCACGCAGCACAGCATGTATACAGCAGTTCGCGAGCGCATGGCGACAACTCCTCCCGGCTTCATGGCCGGTAATTGATTCAGGGTTTTATCACTTTCACGACGTAGTAACTAACAGAATGAGGAACTATTTTGAACCAGTGGGGCATGCCGGCCGGTACGACAATCACATCCCCCGCGGTGAGCTGGTGAGTTTCGCCGTTCGTGATGTCGGAGCCAACAGATTGCCCGGGCTTAGTAGTTTTGCCGCCTACCATTGCTCCTCCGGTCACAAACGTTGCCTCCCCATCGATCACGTGAATGACGTCTGTTTCCTTGTCATGCACTTCCACTTGGCCCGCCTTTTCGCGATGGTAACCTCCCACAGTGAAACCTGATCCGGAAGCAATGGCGCCGCCTTTGCTGAGAGCGGCGGCTACTTTCTCATGTCCAACGTACGTGGCAACGGCAGCAGGATCTGCCGCGTAAAGCGAAGCACCTGCTGTCAAAGTGGCTAGTGCTAAGTTAAGCTTCATTTGTTTTTCCGGTTGTAGTGCACGAGTTTTAAAATTCGGTTGTTATAACTGTCTACGATGAACAGATCACCGGACTGGTTGACGATCACGCCATGAGGTCGATTCAGTTGCGTGTCCAGCGGGTTCCGCGGTGAGAGTCGATTGCCGGCCTGCCCGGCCCCGACGACGGTAACAAGACTTCCGTCGCGCAATGAATACTTGCGGATCTGGTGATTTTCAGAATCCGCAATAACTATGTTGTCATCCCGGTCGATGCAGAGATGCTTCGGTCCGTTCAGATCCGGCGAAACGCTGGCGTGCGTGCTGGCGGGCTTGCTCGCGGGCTTACTCGCGGGAGTGATGAGAGTGCGCATTTTCCCCTCACTGTCCACGGCACGCAATGCATTTCCACGCCTTTCCAGAATGTATAGGGTGCCGCGGGAATTGATAGCAACTGCCCGGGGATCTTGAAGAGAACTCTGGTTTGCGATGGCGCCCTCTGCAGGGATGCCATCCTTCCCGTTACCCGCGACGGTGCTGATGATACCTGACTTTAAATCGATCATGCGGACCCTGCGATTGCCCAAATCAGCGATAAACAGCTTGTCTCCGGCTTTGGTGAGGGCAATTCCGAACACTCCATCGAACGCTGCCTGTGTAGCGGGACCACCGTCTCCGCTGAAACCTTTTTCGCCGGTCCCGGCGAGGGTCGAAATGATTCCCGATTTGAGATCAACCTGACGAACCCGATTGTTTAAGGTATCCGCGATGTACATCTGATCGTTGGGTCCAATTAGTAGACCGTGCGGATCGTGCAACGTGGCGGATTGGGCAGGTCCGCCATCTCCTCCATAACCTGGTGTGCCCGTACCTGCGAAGCGGCTTGCGATTCCGTCCTTGCCCAGCTTCGTAATCCTTTGTCCTTTGTACTCACAAATGTAGGAATTACCCGCGCTGTCGAACGCGATACCAAAGGGCTCTACCAGCGTAAGGTTCGGCCCAATCTGCTCCAAAGTGGCAGAGAAGCCTGAGCAACAGAAGATGACGAAGAGGAAACCAGGCAGGCTAGGCAAACAACTCCCGCACGGGCGTGCCATGGTCTGTGATGGGTACAGGGCGTTGGCCGGAAAACAAATTCTTGCCGGGGTCGATCCCAAGAGCGGTATGGATGGTGGCGTGGAAATCCGGTATCGATACGGGCCGGTCCACGATGGTGTTGCCCAATTCATCGGTCGCGCCAATCACTTGGCCGGTGCGCAAGCCGCCGCCTGCCAGTAGAGCGCTGAACGCTTTCGCGTGATGCCCCCGGCCACCGCCGCTATCGAACTC
>JAYTGM010000072.1:0-2652 GCA_043733425.1 Terriglobia bacterium | reverse complement strand
GCCTAACCGCTTTGCTGCGTTTTCGCCAACACCCAGGCTCACTGCAATTTGCTGCCTGGCGGCGGGTTTGGGTGCGAGCGACAAATAAGGCGACGCTCCATGGATGCCAAGCACGGCTTCGCACCACTGTGCAGCAAGCTCAGGCAGAGCATCAGAACTCTGTCCAGCGAAAGACCGGCTCTCAAAGAAAAAGTAATCTGCCTCATCGCAGACCGGCACCAACCCCAGTTGCGTCAGGCGTGAATCCGGATCGAGAACGATGCTGCGGGGCTTACCAATCAGCGTTCGAAGCGCGGTGCTTGCCAACAAGCGGTCAGCCAGTGACCCGCCTCGCGGATACGGCGCGGCAACGTGTTCAATCCGCTGATCGCCAGACCAGAGTTCCGCTATCTTGCTGCTGCCCACTAACGCGATGGAAGCGTGCGGGAAGCGCTGTTTGGCGGCGCTTAGCAGCACGCTGGTCACCGCGATATCCGCGCCCAGGGTAACGCGCGAGAGCACAAAAACACGCTCCGGATTTTGTTCGCATGCGCGGGGAATACGGACGCGGGCGTACCGCTCCAGCAACGCCGCGGCATGGTACCCAGGCAACGCTTCTGCAATCACTGCAGAGAAAAGCTCAGCGTACGCATTGCAAAGCCGCAGTTCGAAACGGTCTGCCAGGCCCTCCACCACAATCCGGAAGAGGGCTTCCGAACAACCGTCCCGCGCGAGCGATCTTGCCAGTTCCACATCCGCCGGAGCACCGGCCAGGGTGCCGTCCAGCAGAGCTTGGGCGCGCCCGTTACACGAAGTACTTGCGGACAATCGGCTCCAGCTTGGCGAGAGTCTCCGGCGGCACAATCTTCTTATCGGTGATCAGTGCGTGGGCTAAAGCACTTCCGCACTTGCAGGTGCGGTCACCGGGAATGCGGGCCACCGCTTCCGCCACAACGCGGCAGGCATTCGCGGCATTTTGCTGCAGGTTCGCCAAAATGTCGGTGACGGTTACAGAGGCGTGCTCTTCATGCCAGCAATCGTAATCGGTCACCATGGCAACGGTGACGTAACAGATCTCCGCCTCGCGCGCGAGCTTCGCTTCCTGCAGATTGGTCATGCCGATCACGTCGAATCCCCAGGAGCGATAAACGTTCGATTCCGCTCTGGTGGAAAATGCCGGCCCTTCCATACACAAATAAGTACCGCCGGATTTCGCCGTAACACCGGCCGCGGTGCACGCCTTCTGCACGGTTGCGGAAAGTTCCGGGCAAACCGGGTCCGCGAAACTGACATGCGCCACAAGACCTTCGCCGAAGAAGGTGGAGATACGGCCGCGCGTGCGATCGAAGAACTGATCTGGAATGACAAAATCGAGCGGTTTGTGCTCTTCTTTCAACGAGCCTACGGCGCTGAGCGAAACAATGCGCTCCACGCCCAGCATCTTCATGCCGTAAATATTGGCGCGGTAGTTCAGCTCTGAAGGGGAGAGCCGGTGGCCCCGCCCGTGCCGTGCCAAAAACGCCACCTGCTTGCCTGCGAGAGTGCCTAGAACGTACGGGTCGGAAGGGTCGCCGAACGGTGTTTCCAGTTTCATCTCCTGTTCCGCCGTGAAGCCGGGCATGGAATACAGACCGCTTCCGCCGATAATTCCGATTGATGCTTGCTGGTGCAAAAGTTCTCCTATTCCTGAATAAGTTCCCATAGTATGCCACCCGTACTTGCCGGATGGATGAAGACATAAAGGTGACCGCCCGCGCCTTCACGAGGCTCATTCAACAGGCGCGCGCCGGCCAGGCGCAGGCGCTCCGCTGCGGCGTTCAGGTCCGCAACACGCAACGCGACATGATGTAAACCTTCTCCGCGCTTCGCTATGAATTTCGCTATCGGAGATTCGGGGCTAGTAGCCTCCAGCAATTCGATCCGCGATTCGCCAACCGGCAGCATAGCCACATTCACACGCTCAGCTGCAACGGTTTCACGTAATCCGGCGTGCAGCCCGAGTAGTTCATAAAAGCGCTCTGCTTCAGCTAGCGACCTCACAGCGATGCCGAGATGGTCGATTCGGAAATGCTCCCGCGCAACGCCCGTTCGCCGGGTAATGCGAACCGCAAGAGCCAGCAGTTCCGAAATTCCCGTGCCGTCCGTTGCGACTGTTTTGACAATGGGAGGGTGCGGAGCGCCGGGTACCAGCGAGAGCATTGCTTGCACTTCGCGCTCAGTCTGGTCCGCTCCCGGATAGTCCGCTTTATTGATGACGAACAAATCTGCCACTTCCATGATGCCTGCCTTGATGGCCTGAACATCGTCACCCATGCCTGGCACCAGCACAACAGCGGTGACGTCGGCGACGCCCGCCACCGCGATCTCATCCTGCCCCACACCCACGGTTTCAATCACGATGTAATCGAAACCCGCCGCGCGGAACAGCTTCGCCATGGTTTCCGTAGTCTGCGCCAAGCCACCTGAGGTGCCGCGTGTAGCCATGGAGCGAATGAAAATTCCGGGATCGGCATAATGGCGGGCCATGCGGATGCGGTCGCCCAGGATGGCACCCCCGGTGGAGCGGCTGCTGGGGTCTACGGCCAGGATGGCGACGGTCTTCGAAGCGCGCCGCAGGTGCTCCGCGATCGCATCCACCAGGGTGCTTTTGCCCGCGCCGGGTGGCCCTGTGAT
>JAYTGM010000071.1:0-7436 GCA_043733425.1 Terriglobia bacterium | reverse complement strand
CTCCCGCGCTCGGCGGTGGTGGGCACAAAAATTTTGTTACTCGGAAAGCCTTCCAGATAACTCGAGCCCGGAGCGCGGATGAAAGCGTTGAGGTGATGAATGGCTTGGCGCTGATCGATACGGAATTCCGCGGCGTGGACCCACGTGTCACGCTCAAGATGCAGCGGCACAATCAGGAAGCAGTAGGGTAGCGGCCCTTGTTTTGGAATGGCGAAACCCGGCACCTGGACAGTGATGTCTGGTTTACCCAGCTTCCACTTCGTGTCGGCTTCCGGAGCTGAAAGTGAAAGGGTGGGCTCCCCTTCAGGCGCGCCGCGATCCACCCAGGCACGGATCAGAGATTTTTCGTTCGCCGTCAAAGATCGATTGTTTCGGAAGGCATGGGCGGTTCCAGGGGCGGCATGCCAAGGCGGCATAGTGCCGTTTGCAACAGCCTCGCGGATAGCAGCAGCCCACGGCCGGATCTGTTTGTAATCCGTAAAGGCCATGGGCGCCACTCCGCCGGAATTATGGCAGGACACACACTCACGGGCCATGATGGAGCGGATCTCGCCCGAGTAAGTCTGCGCCCCAGCGCCAGCGGCAAAAGCGAAGAAGAGAATAGTGCAGCGCACGTGTGTAGTGTATCTATAATATCGAAATGAAAGAATGGGAACTGGCCCAAAGCAACATTGGGCGGCTTGTGGCGCCGATTGACGATCCTCGGATTGCCGGGTTTGTGAATCAGCTCGACGCGATCAATACCCTAGCTGAGGGCATGCCGGGCTTCCGATGGAGATTGCAATCTGACGCCGGCAATCGCCGATATTACTTTCAGCGATGATCCATTCGTGATTGTGAACATGTCCGTGTGGGAGTCGGTGGACAGCCTTCGCCAGTTTACCTATCGGCTGAGGGAATATGTTCAAGCATTACGCGACCGGGCTCAGTGGTTCGAAAAGATGCGGTTGCCTCATTACTGTTTGTGGTGGGTGCCAGTAGGCCACCGGCCGTCTGTGACTGAGGGCCGTGAGCGGCTGGAGCATTATCAGCAGCACGGACCAACGCCCGATGCATTCTGGTTCGGACGCGAATTTCCGGCCCTGGCTGGCGAAGCGCTACTATCCTGTTAATGAAAGTTTGGCTGGTATTTGCTTGCGTAAGTTTTGCTGTTGCCCAACCCTATGCGCCGGAACTTCTGAACGAACTGAAGTGGCGAAACATCGGTCCCTACCGTGGCGGCCGGACGGTAGCGGCGACCGGTGTTCCCGGGCAGCCGAACCTGTATTACATGGCTGCGAACAATGGTGGGGTTTGGAAGAGCACGGACTACGGGCACGTGTGGCGGCCAATCTTTGACGGTCAGCCCACACAATCCATCGGCGCGATCGCGGTGGCGCCATCGAACCCGAATATCATCTATGTGGGCTCCGGAGAAGGGCTACAGCGGCCTGATCTTTCAGTGGGCGATGGCGTTTATAAATCGCTCGATGGCGGCCGGACATGGGTGCATATGGGCCTGCGGGATGCCCAGCAGATTGCGAGTATTCTTGTGGACCCGCGCGACGCAAACCGCGTATATGTCGCTGTAATGGGGCATCCATACGGACCGAATCTGGAACGCGGTGTGTTTCGTTCCGCCGACGGTGGAGAGCACTGGGAAAAAGTTCTCTTTAAAGACCAGGATACTGGCGCGATTGAACTCGCTTTTGATCCGAAAAGCGCGCGAACCATCTATGCGGACCTGTGGAGCGCCCGGCTGGGACCTTGGGAGAACGGAGCATTCAGCGGACCGGGTAGCGGGTTATTTAAGAGTACTGATGGCGGAACCACCTGGAGACCTTTGACACAAGGCTTGCCTGCGTTCGCCCAGGGCCTGGGCCGGATTGGGCTGGCAGTGGCGCCATCCGACGGAAAGCGAATTTACGCGATGGTGGACGCTTCCCCCGCTCTGGGCGGTTTGTATCGCAGTGATGATGCCGGAATGAGTTGGATAAAAGTGAACGGAGCGACGCGTGTGTGGGGCCGCGGTTCTGATTTCGCCGGCGTGAAGGTGGACCCGGTCAATCGCGATCTTGTATATGTTGCGAACACCTCGACGTACCGGTCCACCGATAGCGGGGTGACTTTTACCGCGATCAAAGGTGCCCCGGGCGGGGACGATTATCACACCATCTGGATTAATCCGGATGACCCAAGGAACATCATGTTGGGCGCCGACCAGGGCGCCACCATAACCGTTAATGGAGGCGAGACCTGGAGCAGTTGGTACAACCAATCGACCGCTCAGTTCTATCATGTTGCCACAGATAACCGGTTCCCCTACTGGGTCTACGGCGGCCAGCAGGAGAGTGGTTCCGCCGGTGTAGCGAGCCGAAGCGATTTCGGTGAGATCAGTTTCCGCGATTGGCACCCCGTCGGCGTTGAAGAGTACGGGTATGTTGCGCCAGACCCGCTACATGCCGGCGTCATTTATGGCGGAAAGGTATCGCGGTTCGATGAAACGACGGGCAACGTTCAGCAGCTCGGGCCATCTGTTGTAAAAGGCAAGTACCGGTTTCTGCGCACAGCCCCGTTGGTATTTTCAAGCGTCGATCCCCATGCGCTCTATCTGGGTGCGCAGATGGTTTTGAAAACTGTGAATGGTGGACATAGCTGGCAGGAAATTTCTGCTGATCTGTCGCGCGCCTCATGGCAAGTTCCGGCAAGTGTGGGCGTGTTTGCCGCTCAGAATCAGGAACGCGGAAACAGGCGCGGTGTGGTGTATACAATTGCTCCTTCCTACCGTGACGCAAGCGTGATTTGGGCAGGCACCGATGATGGCCTCATTCATCTCACACGCGATGCCGGTGCGCACTGGCACGATGTAACTCCACCAGGTCTTACGGCTTGGAGCAAGGTGTCCCTTATCGATTCCGGCAGATTTGATTCGTCTACCGCCTATGCCGCAATCAATCGCATCCGTCTTGACGACCTTACGCCGCATCTTTTTCGCACTCACGACAGCGGGAAGACTTGGACGGAGACGGTAAACGGTCTGCCCGTGAATGCGCCAGTGAATGCCGTGCGGGAGGACCCGTTTCGCAAGGGGCTACTGTATGCCGCGACCGAACTCGGGGTGTTTGTTTCATTCGATGACGGAGATCATTGGCAGGCCTTGATGAGTGGGTTGCCCCCTTCTTCCGTTCGCGATGTTGTCGTTCACGAAAACGATCTGGTGGCTGGAACACACGGGCGCGGGTTTTATATTCTGGATGACATTACACCGCTCCGTCAGATGGCCGCGCCAGCAGTGGGTTCAGACGCCTTTCTATTCAAACCCGCGGTTGCTTACCGCGTGCGCCGGAATCAGAACACAGATACTCCTTTGCCGCCAGAAGAACCTGCTGGCAAAAATCCGCCTGATGGCGCGACCTTACATTACTATTTGAAGACTGCCACCGCTGTAACGCTGGAGATCTATGACTCGGCAAACCTGCTGGTGCGGCGATACTCCAGCAACGACAAGCCGGAAACGCCTGAGCCTGGCCTAAATGTCCCCTTGTACTGGATTCGGCCATTCGCCGACTTATCGGCAGAACCTGGGCTGCATCGGTTCGTTTGGGATCTGCATGGTCCGCCTCCCGCTGTCGAGGCGCACGAATATCCAATTTCCGCGATCTACGGGGACACCCCGCGATTTCCCTTGGGCCCCGCTGCGCTCCCTGGCCGCTACACAGTTAAGCTGACCGCGGGAGGCATCACACTTTCACAAACCTTAACGGTGAAAATGGACCCCCGGGTGAAGGCACCTGCCCCTGGCCTTACCCAACAATTTCGTCTGGCTACCAAAGTCTGCGCGATGCTGCGGGAAGATTCGGATGCGTTGGAGCAGGTTCGCGCACTGCGTGCCAAGTCAAGCTTCGTCAACCGGGCTGTCGAAACGAGCCAGGGAAATCTGGCGCGACTGAATGAAGAGCTGTCGCAGATTTTAGCTGTTCTGGAGGGTTCAGATGATACGCCCACCACCCAGGCCGTGGCAGCGGTTGCGCATGCGGAGGCGGCTTTACAGGTTCAGCTTTCGCAATGGAAGCGGATTCAAACAGCGCAGAAGTAAAAATGCTGTATCGAGGTCGATTTGCGCCCACCCCTTCCGGACCCATGCACTTTGGGTCGTTAGTGGCGGCCGTGGGAAGTTACCTGGAGTCTCTCCGGAATGCTGGAGACTGGCTGGTCCGTATGGAAGATCTGGATACACCACGCGTCGTGCCAACTGCCGCGGACGGAATCTTGCGAACGCTGGAAGCTTTTGGATTTGAGTGGCAAGGTTCGGTGATGTGGCAGAGCAGGCGGACCGGGGCGTATCGAGATGCATTTACCAAACTGGAACGCGAAGGGCACGTTTACCCATGCGGCTGTTCCCGCACTGTTCAGGAAGGTTCCTGCTGTGCGGCAAAATGCAGCTGGGGCATTGTTCCCGGCACTGTGATCCGCAGTTGGCGCGCGCGCGTTCAGCCGGAAGCCGTCTGCTGGAATGACCGGTTGCACGGCGGACAGTGCGCGAGTCCGGCCGGCGATTTCGTTGTGTTGCGCGGAGACGGTATTTTCGCCTATCAATTGGCAGTGGTGGTGGATGATGCCGCACAAAATATTTCGGATGTGGTGAGGGGGACCGATTTGCTGAGTTCAACGGCCCTCCAGATCTGCTTGCAACGCTGGCTGAGTTTTCGCCAGCCCACCTATCTTCACTTGCCGATTGCACGAAATGACAGAGGGGAAAAATTAAGCAAGCAATCGCACGCGGCTGCTGTTAGCCAGGGCGGGGATGCCCGCCAGTTACGCGACGCGCTGCGCTTTTTGGGTCAACGCATTCCGCTGGACTTGCAATCCATCCCGGAAATCTGGCAGTGGGCGTTTACGAAATGGCGGCCCGAGTTGATACCCCGTTAAGCCGCGGTTCTCTCAACGACGACAACCAGGGGAGCGGCTGTGGGCCGCCCCAGGAAAAATCCTTGTCCCACATCGCAGCCCAATAGCTGTACCGCATCCAACTGGCTAGCGGTTTCAATCCCTTCCACCACCACACTCATATGAAGGCTGTGCGCCATGGAGATGAGTGCTCCGGTAAGCGACACGGCGTTCGGGTCTGACGCAAGATTTCGTATAAATGAGCGGTCAATTTTCAGGGTATTAATGGGCAATTGCTGTAAGTAACTGAGCGAGGAATGGCCGGTGCCGAAATCGTCGATGGAAACACTTAGGCCTAGCGCGCGCAGTTGATTGATCTTGTCCGCAGTGTCTTCTATATTCCCCATAACAACGCTTTCGGTTAGTTCCAAATCGAGCAGATGCGCGGGAAGGCCAGTCTTCTCCAAGATTTCCGTGACGGTATAAACAAAGTCCTGCCGTGCAAACTGAAGCAGCGAAACATTGACACCAACCCCCACGCCTGGAGCATCCGCCTGCCACTCAGCCGCTTTACGGCATGCTTCTTCAAGAACCCAGGTTCCAATAGGCACTATAAAGGCTGTTTCTTCGGCAATTGGGATGAACTTGCCTGGGGGAATGTTACCGAGCGTTGGGTGGTTCCAGCGTAGAAGGGCTTCGTGGCGCACAATACGGCCTGTCTCAAGAGAGAATTCCGGTTGATAATGCAGCGATAGTTCATTACGGCTCAGCGCACGGCGAAGATGTGTTTCGAGCTCCAGGCGTTCGCGTGTATCCTCACCCATCTGGCGTGCAAAGAACTGAACCCTGTTCTTCCCTTGGCGTTTCGATTCGTACATGGCGGCGTCGGCGTTTCGCAGTAAATCTCCTTCGTCTAATCCGTCCTCCGGGAATAAACTGACACCCACGCTGGCCGTAACCGTAAGATCGTGCCCTTCCACGGTAAAACTCTCGTGCAGGTTCGCAAGCAGCTTGTGAGCGATTAGCGCCACACTGGGTTTATCGGGCAAGTCGCTAAGGACCAGGGCAAATTCGTCACCGCCCATCCGGAAGAGCATATCGGCTTCCCGGATGGACTCCCTCAGCCGGGCGGCCACTTTCTTCAACAACTGATCGCCAATGGCGTGACCGAGGGTGTCGTTTACCAGCTTGAATCCATCTAGATCCAGGTAAAGCACTCCGATGTTCGCATTCAGAGATTTGGCTTTCTCAATCGCATTGGTAAGGCAGCGTTCCAGATAGCGCCGGTTCGGAAGCCCGGTCAATGCATCGTGAAGGGCCTGCCGCGAGAGTTCCAGTTCTGCCTGTTTGCGCTCCGTGATGTTGCGGCTCATACAGCAGCTATATTCATTGCCCTCAAAATCAAGAAAATTTTGAAGGATCTCAACCGGATAAGTAACACCGTCCTTGCGGCGATGAATGGATTCCACTGTAAGGGAGCCGGCCATCTTGAGCTGACTTCGGGAATGAATGAAAGTTTGGGGACTTATCAGCGGATCGATGTCGGAGACGTGCAACCCGACCAGTTCCTCCCGGTCATAGCCTAAGCTGCGACAGGCAGCCCGGTTCGCATTGAAAATTCGGCCGTGCCGATCAATCCAGAGCATCGTATCCTGCGAGCAATCGATGGAGAATTGGCTAAGTTTTAAAGCTTGTTCGGCCTGCAATCGATCAGTAATATCAATCGCAACGCCGCCCAGCATCTGCTCTCCGGAACTGTTGGCAAACGGAAACTTATAGCTCAAAAATGACCGAAGCTCTCCAGATTGTGTTGGGCATACTTCTAGCAGTTCCTCCCCTTGATTGGTCGACATGATGCGAATGTCGTTCTGCCGGAAACGGTCCGCGACAGGTGCCGGCCATAACTCATGGTTGGCCTTACCGAGGGCATTTTCGCGGGAAATTCGCAGTAGCTTGCAGAATGCGTCATTCACAAAACTCATCTTCCCGTCCGCGCTTTTGATGAAGGCAACCGCAGGCATATGCCGCATGAAAGCGTCGAAACGCTGCTGGCTTTCCTCTGCAAGCAGCCGCGCCCGTTCCGCCAAGGTTTGCGAGCGGCGGATTCGTTGTGTCTGGTAACTGATCAACAGCAGGATCGCGACCATCCCAGCCAAGCCGTAGCGCATCAAAGATGCCCGATGTTGAGAATCGATAGTGTCTCTCAGATGGCGGCTCTGGAACGTGTTGTAAAGCTGCCAGCGAGAGGCTATCTCCGACAGCGTTCCATCCGCCGATAACTGTGCAATTCCTTCGTAGATCCGGTCTGCCGTGCCGGAGAATTCGGAATTCGCAAATGTTGCTAAAGACAGCCTTCCGTTGGGAAGGGAAGTAACGTGAAGCGCCTGCTCTGGGCATTGTGCGGATCCCTTGAGAAGCTGTGATTCAAGAAGACGCAGGTCCAGGAAGAGTCCGTCCACTTCTTCCCTGCAGAGCATCCCCAACATATCTTCCATTCTGGGAACAATTTTGAAGCTGGCCTGAGGAAAAAGGTTTTCAGCGAGCACTTTGACAATCGGCAGCCCGCGTAT
>JAYTGM010000070.1:0-2667 GCA_043733425.1 Terriglobia bacterium | reverse complement strand
AGGCAAACCCGAGGAACTCAACACCGAGAATCGCGCCGATCATTTGAGCGGATTTGAGTGGATCGATCGGATCGAAGAAGGTGTGCTGGAGGTCGCCGGCAACGGCGGTTTCGAGAGCGGAGTTCATGCCGGCAGTAACGAGCGCGATCACGCTCAAGATAAAGATGCGCCGCTTGTTGAATACAGCGTGCCGGTCAACGGAGTGCACACCGCCTTTAAATTGGGCGGCGGACGGGGTAGCCATGCGGGAGAGCTCCTGAGTTACAGCGTAACGTCACAGTGTAAAGTGAAGCTCAGTATACTACGCGTGGAAGGCCCGATTGCGGCTGGCACCATGGGCTCGCGACGCCGCGGAATGGAGCAGATTGCGAATTTCGACATCGAGCACGGGCGAGAAATCCCGGTAGCAGCGGCGCACTGAGAAGAAGGAACTGGGCATGCGGGGACAGACGACCAAATCCGCCTCGCATTCGAGTTGTGCGCAGACTTCGGGCGAGGCGACGGGGACAGCTGCGACGATATGGGCCGGAGAGAGATGACGAAGCGCGCGGATCGCATTTCGCATGGTAGCTCCGGTGGTTAAACCGTCATCGATCACGATTACAGAGCGCCCGGCTATTGGTTCAGCCGGGCGGGATTGACGGTAAGCGGATTCGCGCCGTGCGAGTTCAGCATGCTCCCGGGCAATGATGGCTTCCAGGCTGTCCAGAGATATGCCCTGTAGCTTCATAACCTGTTGAAATGCGGGGTCAAGAATCTGGATTCCACCGCTCGTAACAATTCCAGCTGCAATTTCGGGACGCTCTGGCAAGGCAAATTTTCTGACCAGGAAGATGTCTACCGAGTAATGAAGGTTCTGGGCAACTTCACACGCGACGGGGACGCCCCCGCGGGGAAGCGCTAAGAGAACTGGATCTTTAAAGGCACTTTGCTGAGAAAGAGTGTCGGCAAGGATTTTGCCTGCGTGGACGCGGTTGGCATACGCGTCAGAAGTATGAAAGTTAATGGGGAGTGGCGAGAGAGAGGAAGAAGTTATTGTGGACACAGGAATTTACGTCGGAAATTTTCTTGGTACAAAGCCATTGTAATAAGAAAATCTGATTGGGCAAATAGCGCAAAGGATGTACTTGTGCGAATAGTGCTGCTTCTGGAATAGTACGAACCGGTTCGAATTCCGGTCCTCAGCTAAAGAATTTCCAGGCTTGGCCGATGAAGTAAGTGTACGAAGAAACGGCTGTAACCATGAAAAATCTGTCCTGGCCAACGCGAATTTACATCGGTGCTATGCAAGCGGTTGCAGCAGCTTTGTTGCTTAATTCATTTGCGAGCTGGGATCGAAGCGAGAATTTCCGGTTGGTGATGTATCTGGTCATGACGCTTGGGGCAGCGAATTTAAAAGTAAAGCTGCCGGGTATTACGGGTACGATGTCCATGACTTCCGTTTTCCTGCTGATTAGCCTTCCTGATTTGGGCTTGGCGCAAGTAATGGCTGTGGGAATGGCTGGAGCCGGAGGGACACTGCTGTTCCGGGCGAAGTCGCGGAATCTGGCGAAGCTGGGTTTTAATCTGGCTGCGAGTGTGGTTTCTTCGGCGGCCTGCTTCGGCACGTTCCACAGTACCTGGCTGCGGCGGCAGGACGACAGCCTGCCGATACTGTTGATGTTCGCTTCTGCCGTGCATTTTTTGGCGAACACCGGCTCAGTTTCCATTGTGATTGCTCTGGCGGAGCGCAAATCGGCCTGGCGGGTGTGGAAGGAAGGCTTCTTATGGACGGCATCCCATAATCTGGTAGGGGCTGGAATCGCGGCGGTTTTCTATGTAGAAGAGCACTACCTGGGATGGCAGGCTACGCTGCTAACGATTCCGGTAGTGTACTTGGTTTATCGATCGTATTGGCTACATCTGGAGCGCCTGGAAGAAGCGCGGAAACATGCCCAGGAGATGGGGGATCTGCACTGGCGCACCATTGAAGCGCTGGCTTTAGCAATCGACGCAAAGGATGAGACTACTCACAATCACTTGTTGCGGGTGAAAGTCTACGCCACGGAAATCGCGAAAGAACTAGGGCTGGATAAATTACAAATGCAGGCTGTGCAGGCTGCTGCTCTGCTGCACGATATCGGAAAGCTGGCGGTTCCGGAGCATATTATCTCCAAGCCCGGCAAGTTAACCCATGAAGAGTTCGACAAGATGAAAATCCATCCCGTGGTGGGTGCGGAGATTTTGGAACGGGTACGGTTCCCTTACCCCGTAGCTCCGATTGTCCACTCCCATCACGAAAAATGGAACGGCAAAGGTTACCCGGAGGGCTTGAAGGGCGAAGACATTCCTATTGGGGCGCGCATTTTATCGGCGGTGGATTGCCTGGATGCGCTGGCAAGTGACCGGCAATACAGAAAGGCGCTGCCGCTTGATGAAGCGATGGCGATTGTCGAAGGAGAAAGCGGACTCAGCTACGATCCCCGCATTGTCGAGATCCTGAAGCGCAGATATGTCGAATTGGAGCACATGGCGACATCTGTTCCGATGGAGGACGAACCGAAGCTTTCGAGAAATCTGCGGGTGGATGCGGGAGATGGACCGGCGTGCGGTTATGCCGACATGTGCGTGGTGAGTCCGAACCCGGTGCAGATCGATCTTACAGAATCGATTACCGCCACAAAGCGA
>JAYTGM010000069.1:0-7438 GCA_043733425.1 Terriglobia bacterium | reverse complement strand
ACTCCTTTCCCCACACAAGCGGCGGGCGTGCAGGTTACTTTCGATGGGAAGCCAGCACCGCTGCTCAGAGTACAGGGGACCCGGATCGATGTGGTAGTTCCGTGGTCGCTCACGCCCGGCCAGAACACGCGAGTCTGTGCCGCTTACAACGGCAAGGAGACGAATTGCTTGAGCTGGCCGGTGGCGCAGACCGCTCCGGGGGTCTTTACCGTGGATGGCTCCTACGCAGCCGCGCTCAATGACGATGGCAGTGTGAACTCAGCGGCGAATCCCGCGCCGGCCGGCTCTATCGTTTCCGTGTTCGCGACGGGGCTGGGTTCGATCACACCTGCTTTAGGCGACGGTATGCTGGTGCAAACACCACTGCCCTATAACGTTCTGCCCGTTGCAATTGGGTATTACACCCGCACTAGCCCGTTCGCCTTTACGTTTATCCCCGCTGAGGTGACCTATGCGGGCCCGGCACCCGGTCTGGTTGCCGGAACCAGCCAGATTAATTTTCGGGCTGCTCTTGGTGGTGGAGCAGTTGTGCCACTTGTCTTCTCCACGCAGAGCCTTTCCTTCGGGATCCATGTTGCCAGTGTGGCACCATGGCTTCGATGAAGGTTGCCACTTATAACGTAAATTCGATTCGTAAACGATTGCCGATCGTGCTGGAATGGCTGCGTGTTCACGAGCCGGATGTGCTCTGCCTGCAGGAGACGAAAGTTCAAGATTCGGAGTTCCCCGCGGAGCCATTGCGGGAGGCGGGTTACCATTCGTCGTTCCGCGGAATGAAGGGCTATAACGGGGTAGCGACGTTAACCCGGCAGGTGCCCGAACAGGTGATTCACGGTTTCCATCGGGAAGCCGATAACGAAGACGTCAGGATACTGCAGACCGTGGTCAGCGGAGTGCGGATTGTGAACACATATATTCCGCAGGGCAACAGTATCCGGTCTGAGAAGTATACGTTTAAACTGGAGTGGTTTGAGCGTTTAAAAGAGTATTTCGAACAGCATCTGGATGCCGCCGAACCCGCAATCTGGCTGGGCGATCTGAATGTGGCGCCGGAGCCGATTGACGTTTATCATCCGGACCGGCGGGTGAACGATGTCGATTTTCACATCGATGCCCGGACCGCTTACAAGTCCGCGCGGGATTGGGGATTTGTGGATGTGTTTCGGAAGCTGCATCCTGACCGGGTACAGTACACGTACTGGGATTATTTTCGGAACGCATTCGAGAATAATTGGGGCTGGCGGATCGATCACATTCTGGCGACGGAAGCATTGGCCGATCGGTGCCGGGTGGCGGACGTGGATCTGGAGCCTCGGCGTGTAACAGCGGCTTCAGACCATACCGTGATGTGGGCTGAATTTGATGTTTGAGCTATAGGATCTGGATGAATTGCGCTTCGTCTAAAATCTTGACGCCTAGCAGTTCGGCTCTCCCCAGTTTGGAACCGGCTTCCAGGCCGGCGACAAGGTAAGAGGTTTTCTTGCTGACGCTGGCGCTCACTTTTCCTCCCGCCTTCTCAATGCGCTCTTTTGCTTCTTCACGCGTGAGGGTTTGAAGCGTTCCGGTGAGCACAAACGTCTTGCCCTCCAGCTTGCCGGTCTGCCTGGCTTGCGCATATTCGAAATGAAGACCGGCCTTTCTGAGTTTCTCCACAAGATCGCGATTTTTGGGTTCGCGAAAGAAGTGGAGGATGCTTTCCGCAATGCGCGGACCCACTTCTCCGGCGGCCTGAAGCTGGTCTAAATCGGCCGCCGCAATCTTGTCCATGGAGCCGAACTGTTCGGCAAGAAGGACGGAGGTGCGCTCACCGACGAAGCGGATTTCCAGGCCCTGGATCACGCGCGGCAGTTCCTGCTTGCGGCTCTCCTCAATGTTGCGTTTCAGATTGGACGCGGATTTTGGGCCCAGGCGCTCCAGGGAGAGAAGCAGCTCTTCCGTAAGACTGTATAAATCGGCGATGCCGCGCACCAGGCCCTTGTCCACCAGTTGATCGACAACCGCTTCGCCCAGGCCATCGATGTTCATGACGCCGCGCGAGGCGAAATGCTGGAGCGATTCTTTGAGGCGCGCGGGACAGTTCGTGTTCAAGCAGCGGCTGGCGGCTTCGCCTTCTTCGCGTATGATGCGGCCGCCGCATACGGGGCATTCCTTGGGCATTTCGAACGGCTTGCGGTAAGAGCCCTGCGTTTGCACGCGGATGATCTTCGGGATGACGTCGCCAGAACGTTCCACGATCACCGTGTCTCCTATTTTCAAACCCAGGCGTTCAATTTCGTCTTCATTGTGCAAGGTGGCGCGGGAAACAATTACGCCGCTGATGGAGACGGGCTGAAGATGAGCAACAGGCGTGAGCACTCCGGTGCGGCCCACCTGGACAGTGATGTTCTGAACTACAGTTGAGGCCTGCCGCGCCGCATATTTAAAAGCGATAGCCCAACGGGGAGCCTTGGCGGTTTGGCCTAGCTTGGCCTGCTGCGCAATAGCGTTTACTTTGACTACCACTCCATCAATTTCATAAGGCAGGGATTCGCGTTCGCGTTCCCATTCGCGGCAGAACTCAACCACTTCCTCAATGGACTGGCAAAGCTTTCGCTTGGGATTTACTTTGAAGCCCCTGTGCTGCAGCCAGTCAAGAGATTCCCAGTGTGTGAGGAAAGGCGGCTCACCTTCAAGCAGCAGCAGGTAAGCGTAGAGATCAAGACGGCGGGAGGCTGTGATGGCCGGCTCCAGAAGGCGGAGCGAACCGGCGGCGGCGTTGCGGGGGTTGGCGAAGCGGCTTAAGTTTTCCTCATCGCGTGAAGCGTTGAGTTTCAGGAAGGCGGCGCGGGCCATGACCGTTTCCCCGCGAACTTCAAAGTTGGAATAAGTATCTTTGACGGTAAGCGGCAGCGAGCGCATGGTGCGGGCGTTTTCAGTTACGTCTTCACCAATGGTGCCATCGCCTCTGGTGAGGGCCTGCAGAAAGCGGCCCTGCTCATAACGGACGGCAAGCGATAAACCGTCCATTTTGAGTTCAGCAACATATTCGACAGCAGCGCCGGTGCCGAGCGATTCCTGAACGCGGCGATCGAACGCGCGCAATTCGGCCTCATCGAGAGCGTTGTCCAGGCTCAGCATTTGCCGGGAATGAGGAGCTTTGCGAAAGCCTTCACGCGGCTGGCCGCCGACGCGGCCGGTGGGCGAATCCGCGCTTACAAGCTCAGGGTGCTGCTGCTCCAGCGCGCGCAGCTCACGGATCAGGCGGTCGTATTCGGAATCGCTGACTTGGGGCTGATCGAGAACATAGTACTGGTGCTCATGGTGTCGGATTTCCTGCTCGAGAGCCCGCAGCTGGGTCATGGGATCATTAGGTTCGGTCATCAGGACAGGTCTCATCGCATTGTACGAGCACATCTCTCTTATCTACAATCCTTACGCAGGTGGGCTGAGAGGCGCAAAGATGGAACGGCTGGACCGGGCGGAGCGTGCGTTGCGGGAGCACGCGAAACTAGTCACGCGCCATGCGACGGTGGGCCCAAGGACGGCTGGCAAAGTAGCACGGGAGTGTATTGCGAGCGGGAGCGACCTGATTGTTGCCGCTGGGGGGGATGGAACAATCAATGAAGTTGCGGACGGCTTGATGGGCTCCGCTGTGCCGCTGGGAATTTTGCCGGCGGGAACAGCGAACGTTCTGGCAACGGAGTTAAAGATGGGTGGCAGCGTGGAGCGCGCCGCCCGCAACTTGGGGGATTGCCTGGCCCGGCGGGTGAGCATGGGCAAACTTTCGTTTGCGAACGGCACCTCACAGCATTTTCTGCTGATGGCGGGGGCCGGCTTCGATGCGCGGATTGTCTTCAATCTGGATGCCGGCATGAAAAGCCGCTTCGGCAAAGCTGCTTATTGGCTGGGTGGTGCCCAGCAGATTGGGCGCAAGCTGGAAGAGTTTGAAGTGGAAGCTGACGGCATGCGGCATACCTGCTCATTCGCGCTGATCAGCAAGGTGCGCAACTACGGCGGGGATTTTGAAATTGCACGTGACGTGCGGTTGATGGATGACCTGTTTGAGGTGGTGCTTTTTGCGGGATCAAATTCGTTCAAGTACGTCGTATATCTGGCAGGAGTGGCCGCGAACCAATTGCGTAAAGTTCCGGGAGTGACCATTTATCGGGCCAGCGTGGTGCGGTTGCTGCCGCGTGATGGCGAGGCGGTCCACTTACAAGTGGATGGCGAATATGCGGGCCAGCTGCCCGCGACTGTCAGCAGCGAAGCGGAGGGAGTGATGTTGTTGCTGCCCAAGCGGTATCTGGATTCGTGAAACAGGCGGCGGCGGTGTTAATGCTCTGGTGCGCGCTGGCGTGTGGGCAAAAGTCGGCACCCGGCGAAAATCCAGCCACTTTCCGCGTGGCCGGTTTTTTAACGAATGCCGTGACGGGTGAGCCGGTGCGAAGAGCTTCCGTAACTTTGCAGTTCCTGATAGGGGCGCAGCCGGCCCAAGCGCTTTATCACGTGATAGCCGATGCGGGCGGGCATTTCGAAATTGCTGGCGCCGCACAGGGGCAGTATCAGTTATGGGCAGAGCGCCGCGGCTACCCGCGCCAGAGTTTCGGTGGGGCAGAAGGAATTCTAGTGACGGAGGACCGGGCCGATATTGCCTTCCGCATGGCACCGTATGCGGCGCTGACCGGCAAAGTGGTGGATGAAAGCGGCGACGCGATTTCCGGAGCCGCGATTCAGCTTATCCGGTCTGAGCTTCAAAACGGGCGGCGGGAATTGCGGCCTGCCCTGGGGGCGGTGACGGATGACCGGGGAGAGTACAGGATTGCCGCATTGACGCAAGGCCGTTACTATGTCAGCGCTTATGCGCGGGCGCAGGCAGCTTCGGAGAACACGGTTTATCCACGCCGGTTTTTTCCAGGAGCGCAGGATTTAACGACAGCATCCGCACTCGATCTGGAACCTGGCAGGAACCAGCATGCAGATTTTCGGTTAACGCCAGAGACTGCATTTCACATCCGCGGACAAGTGGACGGCTGGGAAGAGCTCAGAGGGGTGGCCGTTGCACTTTCCCCGCGCAATCCGGCGGAACGATTCGGAGGCACTAGCTACCCTGCGCGGGTTGGGGCTGAAGGACGCTTTGAACTTTCCGGCGTGGCTGCCGGGCAATATGTGGTTAGCGCCAGCGGCTATGAAGGAACCGCCATGCGGACAGCTTCCCAGTTAGTGGCGGTGGGTGCCTCCGATGTGAATGGCGTATTGTTGAGACCGCAACCGGGCTCTAAGATTACCGGGCAGCTCACGGTGGAAACAAAACAGGGCATGACGGTTCCCGCGGTTACAGTAAGGCTGGTTCCCGATGATTTTGTGACCCAGCCGGTTCACATGGCACAGTTCAGTGGAACGCGCGCGTTTCAGTTTGCACAGGTGATGGCTGGCGTTTATTCGCTGCGGATAAGCGTGGCTGAGCCTTTTTATGTCAAGTCAGCAAGCGTGGGCGGCATAGATGCTCTGTCCAGCCCGGTAACTGTAACTGAATCCGGCGGAACGGCTCTCATAAACATAGAAATCGCGGCGAACGGGGGCGAGGTGGGGGGCACGGTGAAAGTGCAGGACCGGGCAGCCGCGCAGTGCATCGTGTTACTCACGCGGCGGGACGGTATGTCACCTTCGCAGGACAGATTCGCCCAGACAGATCAAAATGGCAAGTTTCTGATCCAGTCAATTGCACCGGATGACTATAACTTGTTTGCGTTTCGAGATTTAAGTAATGTGGAATACCGGAACCCGCTTGCCATGATTCAGTACTCAGGGGCAACCGTGAAAGTTACTGAAGGAGCCAGGCAAGCCATCGATTTGAAACTGAACGAAAACTAAGTAGCCGCCCGCGGTTCTCTGTTCCTCGCTGTCGCTGGCAATTGTATTTCCCGCGTCCGTAACCTGATCGACGATTCTCTATTCAGTAAGATGGCGTACAGCCCGCCGCGAGCGGGCAAAATCCGGTGCACTGCTCGATTCACTTATTGCTTCAAGCGCCTATGTGGATTACTGGACTCTTTACTTCAGTAAGTTTTTCAGATCACGAGTAGCTACTACAATTTCATCGGCATCCCAGGCCGCACGCGGTTCTGTAACTATCTGCGCGATTTTGTGCAAAACGCGCGGCCTTATGACGCCCTGGCGCGGGATCTGCTTACGGCAACGGGTGATACTCACTTCGTTCTGGTGCTTGGGATCGATCTTGACGCCTTCTTTCTGCAACCGTTCCAGCAGCGCATCCAGGTCGTCCACCATGTAGTTCACCATGAACGCGGCTTAGCTGGGCTCGAAGTACCTGGTGTTTCCGGGGAACACGCTCCAGACGGTCACATGCTCCTTCTCGGTTGTCTTTCTCCCGCCCGCGCCTTTATCCGCGCGTAGATTGCGGCAAAGCCTTTGACCTACTTTGCGCCTCTGCGTGAGAGCGCGCAGAACGCACTGAAGCACGGCCTCTATGCCGAACACCTCCTCCTCGACGTTGAAGACAAAAAAAGCTACGAACTCCACCACGCGCAATTGCTCGAAGACTACGCACCGCAAACCGCCTCCGAAGTAATCCTCATCGAACAACTCGCGCAGTCGTACTTCATGGCCCGCCGCGCTCTCACCGCTTTCGGCGACCTTTCGGGCTTCCGCGAAATATCCGGCAATGCCATGGCCGAAAAATATCCCGCTCTCATGCGCATCAAAAACTCCTCTGACCGCACCGTCCAGCGCTGCATGGAACAGCTCCGTCTCATCGCTAAGGAACGCGCCCGCGATCAGCCCGATCACCCTCCCCCGCCTCCCCGCACACCCCAACTCCGTCCGATCTCGCGCCTGATCTCGTATGATGTTTGAATTCATGCGAAGCTTCCTCGCGGCGATGTTGCTGTCCCTCCCTTACGCAGCAGCTTCTGAAACGCGCTCGCTCGAACAGCTCTTCACCAGGCCCTTCGCCTGGGGCACGCCCCCCTCCGACATCACCTGGTCGCACTCGGGCCACAAGCTCGCCTTCCTCTGGAACGCCGAAGGCCAGCCCTTCCTCGATCTCTACTCTTACGATCCCGATACGCGCAAGCTCACGCGCCTCACCGATCTCTCGCAGTTTCACGATTCCCTCAACGCCACCGACACCGATAAGGACGATCGCCTCCGCCGCAACAAGCTTCCCGATACCGGCCTCGCCGCCTTCGATCTCTCGCGCGATGGCCAGCGCGCCGCCTTCACCCACCAGGGCGATCTCTACCTAGCCCCTACCGATGGAACCGCCCCGCCCTTCCGCCTCACCCGCACCAAGCTCCCCGAATCCAGCCCCCAGTTCTCGCCCGATGGCACCCGGCTCGCTTACCTCCGCGGCGGCCAGCTTTTCTCCCAGCACCTCTCCACCGGCCAGCTCATCCAACTCGCCGATGCCGATAACGTCGCCTCCTATAAGTGGTCCCCC
>JAYTGM010000068.1:0-2681 GCA_043733425.1 Terriglobia bacterium | reverse complement strand
CGGGCTGTAGGGACGTTCCCCGCCACGTTCAACAGGTGGCCGCCAGGCGGGTTTCTCTCCCTGTTCGGAATCATCTTCCATACTGGGGTGGACTTCAGAAATTTCGGGCGGAGGCGGTGCAAAGTTCTTGAGCAGCGGAGGACGCGTTGGAGAAGAACGCTCCGTCGCGGCAGTTTCCGGCGACACAACCCTTCTCCCCACTGGCCGCTTTACAGGTTCTTCCTCAAATCCGCGCTCACCCTTCGCAATCTCATCGGAGACCGCAATCACGGCCTTCATTGCCGCTACATCATGAACCCGCACTAAGTGCGCGCCGTTCAACACTGAAGCCGCAACTGCAGCCGCCGTCGCGTAGATAGTCTCTTCTTCCGTACCCTGCGCAAGGAAGGATTTGCGCGACGGCCCAGTCAAAATTGGATATTCCAAATTCGCCAGTTCGGCCAACCGGGCAATGATCTCTGAATTTTGTTCTTTGCGCTTACCGAAGCCTAAGCCTGGGTCAAGCACAATCCGGTTCTTATCCACTCCGGACCGACGAGCACGGTTAGCGCTAGCGTCTAGATCCTTGCTGACCGCCGCCATCACATCCGGCAACGGCGGCATCTTCGCCCATGTCTCGGGTGTGCCGCGCATGTGATTCAAGATCAATCCTGCGTCGTTCTCAACCACAACTTTCGCCAGCAGCGGATCGAACGTAAATCCGCTCGGGTCATTGATAATCTCGGCACCGTGCTCAAGCGCCAACGTAGCCACTTCCGCCTTATAAGTGTCCACGGAAATCGGAATACTAAGCTGTTCTTTCAGCCGTTTCAAAACCGGAATCAAGCGGCGCAATTCTTCCGCGGCCGAAATTCGTACACTGCCGGGCTTCGTAGATTCAGCACCGATGTCCAGAATATCCGCGCCCATCGCTTCCAACTCAATCGCCCGGGCAACCGCCAGGTCAGGATTGTCGTAAATGCCGTCTTCGGTAAAGGAATCGGGTGTCAGATTCAACACCGCGACAATCAGGGTCCGGTCACCTAAGCGGAGTTCACGCGATCTCAGCTTCCAGGTATATAGTTTTCGCATCAATAAGGGAAACTACTAGTGTTACATGATGCGGCGCCAATTCTTGCCAACCTTCAGAATATGTTCGCCTTGCAACACCAGGAACCGGTCCGATTGCTTGGTGCCGTCCAGATCCACGGCGTTGCTTTCCAGCTTACGCATCGCATCCGACATGGAACTGGCGAGCCCGCTGGTGAGCAGCACTTTATCCAGGCGCATTGGCTCACTAAGAACAAATGTTTCCATCTCATCCGGCACTTGTTTGTTCTGAACTACGCTCGAAAACTGCTGGGCGGCACTGGTTGCGGCTGCCGCGGAATGAAAATCGGTAACAATGATGCGGGCCAAATCTTTTTTCGCATTCATAGGGTGTGCGGTTTTCAGAACCTCAATTTCCGCCAGGCTTTTATCCGTTAGCAATTCGTAATATCGCCACATCAATTGATCGCTAATCTGCATCACCTTGCGGAACATCACGCCAGCTTCTTCAGTGATCCCGATATAGTTCCCCAGAGACTTCGACATTTTCTTCTCGCCATCTAGCCCCTCCAGCAGTGGCGTTGTCGCGACAATTTGCGACGGCTGGCCGAAGTCCTTCTGCAATTCGCGGCCAACTAGAAGATTGAACTTTTGATCTGTTCCCCCCATCTCCACATCGCAGCGGAGCGCGACGGAGTCATACCCCTGCACCAGCGGGTACAGCAGTTCGTGCATGGAAATAGGCACGTTCGCGGCATAGCGCTTGGCAAATTCGTCGCGTTCCATAATGCGCGCAAGGGTGTATTTGGAACACAGGCGCACCATGTCTTCAAAGCTCATCTTTCCGAGCCATTCACTGTTGAACCGAACCTCGGTTTTTGCAGGATCCAGAATTTTGAAGACCTGTGTCTTGTAGGTTTCGGTGTTGGCCTGAATTTCCTCTGGCGTGAGCGGCGGGCGCGTAACATTGCGCCCGGATGGGTCTCCGATCATTGCCGTGGAATCTCCCACCAGGAAAATGACCGTGTGCCCCAAATCTTGAAAATGTTTCATTTTGCGCAGCAACACCGTATGGCCCAAGTGAAGGTCCGGAGCCGTGGGATCGAAACCCGCTTTCACGCGCAAAGGCCGGCCCTCCCGGCGAGCCAGCAGAAGCCGCCCGCGCAAATCTTCTTCGCGGATCAGTTCGGCAAGGCCTTTTTTCAGGTAAATCAAGTCTTCGTCGACAGAGGAAATCACAGTTGTCCAAGTTTAGCTATACCGAAGATAGTGGTCTGCATGTTACGGTGATCCTTGTTGCATGACGGAAGAGCCACTCAGGTGCCCGCGCTGCGAAGCCTCCAACTGGCGCCGGATCGTTGTGAACAGTCCAAAGGCGCTGTTCCTAAATATGCTTGGCCGCGTGCCCTATCACTGCCATGCTTGTTTCAAGGTTTTCTATGCTCCGCGGCGGAATCGAACAGCCGTATCTTAAAGAAATCATCGGCCGCGTGATAAGCGTGTAGCCAGTTCCGGTGCAGCAGAAAATCATGGATCTCATCGGGAAAAATCAGCTGTTCGAAATCCACTTTTCGTTTGCGAAGAGCTTCCACCAGCATCACGGTTTGTGAGAAGTTCACGTTGCGATCGTCATCGCCGTGTATCAGAAGCAC
>JAYTGM010000067.1:0-2691 GCA_043733425.1 Terriglobia bacterium | reverse complement strand
CGACATGCTCATCGCGGTAGATCCCCAAATCCTCAGGAGTAATCCGCCCTTCAGCCGAAACCGCCGAAGCCTCAAATATCACCAGAGCGGCGCCGCCAACCGCCCGCGACCCCAAATGCACAAGGTGCCAGTCATTCGCGAATCCATCCTCGCTCGAGTACTCACACATCGGCGAAACCACAATCCGGTTCCGAAGCGTCACCCCGCGCAAAGTAAAAGGGGAAAACAACTCAGCTATTTCGTTCACCTTACTAAGATGCCGCTAAACTCGGCAAAGAACAAATGCTCCGCACGAAGGCGGCAGCACCCGTGTGGGAATATAAGACCGTGAAGGCACTCGCACTCTTTCTCCTCCTAAGCGCACCCGCAAGCGCGGTAGTAATTACACTCGGCACCAGCAACCAGGCGGTGACGTTCACGGGCACCGGCACCAACCAGAACGGCGCGGGCACCTCGCGTGTCTCCTGGGGGGCGTGCACCTATGATGGAACCACTACCACCTGCACGGTCTCCGGCTCCTACACCGGTCTGGGCAATGGCGGCACGTATATGTTTGTGCTTGCCTATCCTGGCAATGGTCTTTCGCCCCTGAGCGCTGTTGCCTTCCCTATCGGCAGCAATACCATTTTCTTCAACCTCACCGCGGGGTCTTTCACAACCAGCATCACGCGCACTGGTGGCTCCCCCATTACCTTCTACGACCCCACTTTTACCTTTGACTTCAATTCGTTTGCCTCCTGTGCTGGCGTTGCCGTTTGCGCAGTCGGCCCAGTTGGCACCACTCCAGGCTCCTCTATCACCGGCCCCATTCAAGGTGCTTTTGATTTGACGCCGGTCATTACTTCATCTGCCAGCATCATCACGGCGGCCTCTTACGGCGGATTCAACGCCATCGCCCCCGCCACCTGGATTGAAATCTACGGCACTAATCTCGCTACTACCCTCTTCCAGGTTTGGGGCGGCGATGATTTCAAAGGCGCGCAAGCACCCACGGCGCTCGGCGGCACAACCGTCACCATCGCCGGTAAGCCCGCTTACGTTGATTTCGTGAGCCCGCACCAGGTCAACGCGCAAGTTCCTTCCGGCATTCCTACCGGCATCCAAAAAGTGGTTGTCACGACTGTTGGAGGCCCTAGCTTCGGAACGTCGGTCACCGTTAATCCGGTGCAGCCGGCCATCCTTGCGCCGCCAGTCTTCAAGTTTGGAGCCGGACAATACGCGGTCGCCCTCTTCCCGGATAACACCACTTATGTTTTGCCCCCCGGTGTGACGTCCGCAGTGAAAACCGCGCGCGCCAAGCCAGGCGACACCATCACTCTTTATGGAGTCGGCTTCGGCCCGGTCACTCCAAACATTGACGCTGGCATCGTTGTTGGCCAAGCGAACAACCTGCCGGAGTTCAAAGCATTCTTCGCAGGCGTGCCCGCCACCGTGCAGTTCGCGGGTCTGGTCGCGGATAGCGTCGGCCTCTATCAGTTCAACGTGGTAGTGCCAAAAGTTCCGGCCAATGACGCTACGCCGTTCACGTTCAGCATCGGCAGCAATACGGGAACCCAAACCCTGCTGCTCCCCATCGGCAATTGACCGTTACCAGTGAATCTGAATTAAGCTCACCGATTGGCGGGGCAGCGTGAAATCCACTTCAGCGCCCTTCAACTTTTGGGTGCCCGTAAGTTTCTCAAGGTGCCCTGACGCTTCCAGTTGTTTGAACTGTTCCGCTGTCGGATTCTGGGGCGACCCCATTTTCTGCCACGCGGTGTAGGAGTTGCTATGGGTCTGATCGATCCGGTAATGCTCCACAGAAAGTGTTTTCTTCGGCATGTTGTTCAGCACCAGATGTACAGCAACGTCTGGCCCAGGCAGATCGTCATCATGATAATTCCAAGCCATCACCGTGACCGTGTTTCCATCGCGCGTAGCCAGCGCGTTCACATCGGGCAAGGTCCGCACTCCGTTCGCAATAATCTGCGCGGTCGGAATCGCACCCGAACTTTGAACAGCCACGCGATCACCGGTCAGCTTCTGCGCCATGCGGAACACGTTCAGCACCGGCTTATCCACGCCGTTCGTCGCCAGCGTGCGGAAGCCATCGAACCATGGCTGCCCTTCGAACTCGAACGCCCACGTCAGCATGCCTTCCATGTTGGCCTTTTGCTCATCGGCAAGATTAATAATGCTGTTCATCAGAGTCGCCGTGTACGTTGGGTACATGGTCCCGTTGCGATAGCCGTTCTGTTTGTAACCCATGCTCAGCGAACAAGCCGCGCAACCTTCCGGATCGGCCTCGCTCAAAATGATCGGCAGCTTGGCATATTTCGGAAAGCTCGCAAGTATCTTCATGCCTTCCTGAACATCCAGCAGGTTCTTCGCAAGACCCATCTGCACATGCCCCGCGGTGTTCGTCGGCCGCCCCTTCGCGTGATAAGTCACGAAATCGAGAGGGGCCCCGGTCTTATCGCAGAACTCCAGAAACTGCCGCAGGTAAGCGCCGGCCTTTTCGCCCGAAGGGCTCGTCGTTGCCGGGCCACCCACGCGCGCCCGCGGTGCTGCCCGCTTTACGGCACGCACGGCAGTGTCGTAAAGCTTGTCGTATTCCTCCGGCGTGCCGCGCCAGTATTCGATATCCGGTTCGTTCCATACTTCCCAGTACCAGGTGTTCACTTCCGCCTCGCCATATCGCGCAACCGAGTG
>JAYTGM010000066.1:0-7528 GCA_043733425.1 Terriglobia bacterium | reverse complement strand
CTGGATCGAACCCAACCCGGTTTACCTCTGAAAAAGGGGCGCGGCGCGACGATGACTCACGATTACAAGCGCAACGGAACCACGACGCTTTTCGCCGCGCTGAACAAGCATAACGGCGAAGTCATGGGCATGTGCATGCAAAAGCACCGGCACCAGGAATGGTTATGTTTCCTGAAACACATCCATGGGGTGACACCGCGCGACAAACAAGTTCACATCATCTGCGACAACTACGCGACGCATAAACATCCTGCCGTGCAGCGATGGGTAGAGCAAAACCCGCGCTTCCACATGCACTTTACGCCGACCGGCTCGTCCTGGTTGAACATGGTTGAGCGCTTCTTCCGTGACCTCACCACAAATCGGCTTAAGCGAGGGATTTTCCACGACCTGGAAGAACTGATTCTGGCTGTGGGCCAGTATATAGACCGCCACAATCTCAATCCAAAACTTTCATCTGGACCGCAAGCGCTCGCGATATTCTGCAAAAAGTCACCCGGGCTCGCAAGGCTCTCGATAATACTCAAGCGTGTGAAGCACTCCACTAGCGTAAGAATCACGGTGAGTAAAAAGCCCGGCTGTTTGCGAAGCCGACTGCAAGCGTGATAGATGTTGTCCAGATTGACATAATGGACCCGCTTGGACAGATTGCATCTGGGTAGCCCAAGCCAGAACTCGGGAAACACCTGCTCCGCCATCCCGATATCGGGACGGGGCGTTTCACATTCGCAATACGTCGACCTAACCTCACACGAAGAATCAGTGCTTTACCGCTGGTTGTTGGCGTGCCTTTTGTTTCTCCGAATGGATAAACCACGAGGCAAGAGCGTTGCCCGCCGCCGTCTGATCGTTCGGATCGTGATCGGCATCGTTGTGCTGTCGTGTGGTATCGGTGCGACGTATGCGGTCCGTCAACTCAAGCCTGCCGCGCCGATTGTCGAATTCTCCACCGTCTGGCCGGACACGGTGAAACGCGGTCCGATGCTGCGTCAAGTTCGCGGACTGGGCACGCTTGTTCCAGAACAGATTCTCTTCGTACCCGCGCAAACGGAAGGCCGCATAGAGAAAATTAACCTCCGCGCCGGGCAGGCCGTCAAGCCTGATTCCGTGATCCTGGAATTGAGCAATCCGGAACTCTTACAAGCCGCTGTGGAAGCGGAGTACGCCGTCAAAGTAGCGGAAGCCGGTCTTGTCGATCTACGTGTCACTCTGGAAAGCCAGGGCTTTGACAAGGAGTCCGCGGCGGCCCGGGTTCGCGCCGATTACACAGAAGCCAAACTGAAAGCCGATCGCGATGAAAGCCTTTTTAAAGAGGGACTTGTGTCGAAATTGGACGTCAAAATCTCTTTGTCCCGGGCGAAAGAGCTCGGCGTGCAAAACGGGCTGGAAGAAAAGCGGCTGAAAATTATCAATCGGTCTGTCGAAGCGCAAATTGAGTCGCAAGGAGTAAGAATCGAGCAACTCCGATCTCTTTACACTTTAAAGAAGCAACAGATAGACCAACTGAAAGTTCGCGCGGGCGCTCCGGGAATTCTGCTGCAGCTTGGGGCGGATTCGCCGGTAGCCGGCCAAGCGGCACCCCGTCTGGAAGTAGGACAGCGTGTTGCCGCCGGCGCGGTGCTCGCCAAAATCGCGCAACCGGAGAAGCTGAAAGCTGAACTTAAAATCACGGAGACCGAAGCGAAGGATATTGCGCTGGGCTTGCTTGCTTCTATTGACACGCGCAATGGCGTGATCGCAGGCAAAGTCATCCGCATCGATCCTGCTGCCGTCAGCGGCACCGTCGCAGTTGACGTTGCGCTATTGGGCGCACTTCCGCCTGGTGCCCGGCCTGATCTAAGCGTCGATGGCGTGATCGAACTTGAACGCCTGGAGAACGTGGTCTATGTGGGCAGACCGACTTCAGGGCAGCCTAATTCGACCATCTCTTTATTTCGCGTCGATGCCGATCAAAAAGGTGCAAGCCGCGTCAAAGTGAAGCTGGGGCGGGCCTCTGTGAGCACGATTGAAGTCTTGGAAGGTTTACGCCCCGGTGACAAAGTGATTCTGTCCGATATGAATGCCTGGGATTCGCATGACCGCATCCGCTTGAATTAGGAGAAGAAAAATGGCCGAATCTTTGATCCATCTGGAAAACGTGAAAAAGGTATTTGTAACCGATGAAGTGGAGACACACGCGCTCGATGGCATTGAGCTGAATGTCAGGAAGGGGGAATACGTCTCTATCTCCGGGCCGTCCGGCTGCGGAAAATCTACTCTTCTCGCAATTTTGGGTTTGCTCGATACGCCAAGCGATGGCACTTACACGCTGAATGGGCAGGCCGCTAGCGGTCTCAAATTGTCCGAACGCGCGCGCATCCGCAACCGCGAGATTGGCTTCATCTTTCAAGCGTTCAATCTGATCGGCGATCTCAGCGTTTATGAGAACGTCGAACTCCCGTTGACGTATCGCGGCATGCCAGGCTCGGAGCGCAAGAAAGCGGTGATGGAGTCGCTAGAGAAAGTTGGGATGGCGCATCGCGTGAAGCACTATCCCGCGCAGCTTTCCGGCGGTCAGCAGCAACGCGTCGCTGTCGCCAGAGCGTTGGGCGGATCTCCTTCGGTCCTTCTGGCCGACGAGCCCACGGGCAACCTTGATTCTCAAAACGGTGAAGCGGTGATGGATCTGTTGCGGAAACTGCACCGCAATGGCGCAACCATCTGCATGGTGACTCACGATCCCCGCTATGCAAAGTTCGCGGACCGCACTATTCACATGTTCGACGGCAGAATCGTTGAGGAAAGCGCGGAGGCCGCCTGATGCTGCAAGACTTTCTCAATGTTCTGGTTACACTTGTCAATTCCTCATGGTCGTTGAGATATAAATGATTAAACTCACGGCATCGAAAAATCATTTGCAGCAGGGCCAAAACCGGATGTATGTTTTACGGCGCATCGAACTCGAAATCCGCCAGGGTGAGTTTCTCACCATCATGGGACCCTCAGGCTCAGGCAAATCAACTCTCCTCAGTATTCTAGGCCTGCTCGATAGAGATTGGACCGGCGAACACTTCTACTCGACCAGCCAGTCCACAAGATGAATGTCCGGCAACGCGTGGAACTGACCAAGCGCACCATCGGGTTCGTCTTTCAGAGATAAACCTGCTCGACGATCTCACCGTTGCCGAAAATCTTGATATGCCGCTCTCCTACCGCGATATTAAAAAATGCGAACGCGCCGCCCTCTTTGTCGACACTCGATTCGCTTACATATGGTCGGTAAGAAAATCTTTTCTTAGCCAGTCGTCCGGCGGTTCACAGCATTTCCACTCCTCCTAGGCAAAGGAGATCATGGAACTTTGCAAGCGGCATCCTGCAGGTTACCCACTCAGAGAACAATGCAGGAATACGGGACAGGATGATTCAGTTGGAGGATGGGTGGATAGTAAAGTAGACGCTTGTGTCTGTTCCCAACATTCTCATCGCCGACGATCACCCGGAAGTCCTCGAAGCCCTGCGTCTTCTTCTCAAAGCAGAAGGCTACCGAACCGAACTCGCGTCTTCCCCTGATGCCGCTCTGTCCGCCGCGCAGCGCTCTGAATTCGATGTGGCGCTGATCGATCTCAATTATGCGAGGGACACCACGTCCGGTCAGGAAGGCCTTGATCTTTTGACGCGCCTCCAGAGCGCTGATCCCTCGTTGCGCGTCGTGGTGATGACCGCTTGGGGCACCGTGGATCTTGCGGTTCAAGCGATGCGCCGTGGTGCGCGCGACTTCATCCAGAAGCCCTGGGAAAACGCACGTGTCGCAGCTATCGTGAGCAATCAGGTGGAACTCGCAAACGCTCTTCGCGACGGCCGCCGCCTTGAAGCTGAGAACCGTATTCTGCGCACAGCAGATCGACCGTTATTCATCGCGCGAAGTGCAGCCATGCAGCCGGTACTCCGCCTGATGGAGGATGTCGGGCCTTCTGACGCGAACGTTCTCATTACCGGCGAACCGGGTACGGGCAAAGAGATTGTGGCCCAGACGCTCCACGCACTCTCTGCGCGTGCCTCGAAGCGTTTGGTCGCTGTGAATGCTGGCGGACTCTCTGAAGGGATCTTCGAAAGCGAGCTCTTCGGTCATGTCCGCGGCGCATTCACGGACGCTAAAACAGACCGCATCGGGCGCTTCGAGTTAGCCGATGGCGGCACGCTCTTCCTCGATGAGATCGCAAACATCTCGGGGCAACAGCAAGCCCGGTTGCTACGCGTCGTGCAGACAGGCGAACTGGAACGCGTCGGGTCATCGCGTACCCAGAAAGTGGACGTGCGTATCCTATCAGCGACGAACGCTGATCTCAGCGAAGAAGTAGAAGCCGGCCGTTTCCGCGTCGACCTCCTGTTCCGCCTGAACTCCATCGAGATTCAACTTCCACCCTTGCGTGACCGCCGCGACGACATCCCGCTACTGGCGAGCCATTTTCTGGGCCACTATGCACAGCGCTACCGAAAGCCGGTGTTGGGTTTCGAAGAAGCGGCCATGCAGTGCCTCGCCGAGCATAACTGGCCAGGCAACGTGCGTGAATTGCAGCACACCGTCGAGCGCGCTGTTCTGGTCGTCCGTGGCGATTCATTGCAGGCGGCGGATTTAGGCCTACGCGCTCCTGTGCGCGGTGCATCCCGCTTGGATGAGTTAAGCCTGGAACAGGTGGAAGCCCATTTGATTCGCAAGACACTCGCCCGCTACGGCAATAACGTAGTCGCGGCCGCCAACGCTCTTGGCTTGAGCCGCAGCGCCCTATACCGCCGCTTGCAGCGGTATGAGATACGGATCGGGAATGAAGAAGGAAGATCCACGTGAACTTCGAGCGCCACATCTATCTACTAGCCTTAGGGGCCGGTCTGCCCGGCTCGCTTCTGGGCGGCTTTCTTCTCTGGACCAGTAATTTCAGCACGAGAACGCAGTGGACCCTCACCATCGTAGTGGTGGTCTGCTGGTTCGGATTCGCCACCGCCGTGCGTGAACACGTCGTCTTTCCGCTCCGCACATTTTCAAATTTGCTAGCCTCCCTGCGCGAAGGCGACTTCTCTTTCCGTATGCGCCCTGAGAACCCGCGCGGCGCACTGGGCGAGGTGATCTTGCAGGTAAACGCCATGGCCCAGACACTTCGGGAGCAGCGGCTAAGCGCCATGGAGGCGACCACTCTCCTTCGAAAAGTGATGGCGGAAATCGATGTGGCCGTGTTCGCGTTCGATGGCACTCGCCGGCTGCGATTGGTGAATCGCGCGGGCGAACGGCTTCTGGCTCAGCATGCGGAACGGATGACGGGCCAGAGCGCTGAAGAGCTGGGGCTTAGCGCTTACCTGGAGGAAGTCACGCCCCCTGTCCTGCGCACGACGTTCCCAGAAGGCGCTGGCCTCTGGGGCATACGGCGGACGGAGTTTCGGGAACATGGGCGTCCCCACACTCTGCTAGTCATTTCAAATCTGACACGAGCCCTACGTGAAGAAGAACTCGCGGCCTGGCAAAGAATGGTAAGAGTCTTGGGGCACGAAATCAACAACTCTCTGGCACCGGTCAAATCGATCTCTACTACCTTGGCGGACTTGTTGACCCGTGACCCTCTGCCGTTTGATTGGAAAGAAGACGCGCATAGTGGCCTTCACGCTATCGCGAACCGAAGTGAGGCATTGAGCCGTTTCACCGGCGCGTACGCAAGATTGGCGCGCCTGCCTCCCCCTGACTTTAAAATCGTGCCCGTGGAAGATCTGATCGCGCACGTAGTAAAGTTGGAAACTCGCCTCTGCGTAATTGTAGAGCCCGGGCCGGACCTGATAATTTGCGGCGACCGTGACCAACTTGAGCAGCTCTTAATCAACCTTCTTCGTAACGCAGTAGAAGCCGCGCTTGAGACAATGGGCGGTGTGCGAGTCCGCTGGTCTACTGCAGGCGGCTATCTGGAAATCCGTATCGAAGACGATGGACCGGGGCTCGCTAATATGTCGAACCTCTTCGTTCCGTTTTTCACGACGAAGCCGCAGGGTTCAGGAATCGGCCTTGTATTAAGTCGGCAGATCGCGGAAGCGCACGGGGGCGAGCTCACACTAAACAACCGGGAGAACGCCCAAGGTTGCGAAACAAGACTGCGGCTTCCGCTTCATTAAGTTAGACGTCTTGACCCCGCATGGGCCGCGTAGTCAGTCGTACACCGCGACTACATCCTCGCGACGCCGGGCGCACAGACGTATGTTCTCCTGCGCCCTTCGCTCGTATCCATTTGGTAGAGGAATTCGAGAGTGAGGCCATGGGGTCCTGGAAACGGCACTAACCGATAACGGCATTGGCGTACTCCTGGCCTGCCTGGTCCCAAAAGCATCGAAAGCCGATGTACTGGACGCACTGGAAAGGTTCTTGATCATCATGAACAGCCATCCAGCTAAATCCGTCGAGGACATCTCCGGCTTGGCTACCGGGTTATACTTCCAATCCCCGCCTGGTTCCAGCAAAATCTTATCCTGTGCCCGGCCTGCGCAACCATTTTGAGTTTGACGAACTTGACTTAGCTTCGACCGGAGTCGAGAATCAGCCCTCCTAAATCGTGACCGGATTATTGTTCCAATTCAGGGATAACCGGTGCAGGTCGTTTTACCGAAGCCGGTATCACCGACAACGAGCAGACCGGCAAATAAGCTCTTGTTTTCTAGCGCGAACCAGCTTGGATCCAGGTCAGGCCGGTGATCTTGAACGCGCGTTGGCCACGCTTCACAATCACCAGCTTCCGACTCTGGTGGCCGGCGTCCGCCATGATCGTTCGGTATCAGGGAACATTGGGCCCAAGCCCACTAAGTAAGCGCTTTGCTCCACGCTGATCAGATATTTTGGCGGGTTCTACCGGCACGCGATGGGACTCCCCAGCGTATCCACCAGAATGTAACGTTTGCGGCCTTTCACTCGTTTGTGACTATCGAAGCTGCGGACCCCTCCTCGTTCGGTCGTCTTTACCGACTGGCTATCCATAACGACAACAGAGGGACACAAAGCTCTTCCAGCCTTCGTTCGAACGCGCTCGTAGATTGCTTTCTGAAGGCATGTCCACACGCCTGCATTTTCCAAATCCGGAGGTAACAATGATAAACGGTACCCCACACGTGAAATTCCCTTGGCAAAGCCGCCACTGGCAGCCCGTTTGTAGCAAATAGAAGATCGCATTCAATACTGCACGGACATCCGTCGTGCGCGGTCGGCCACCGGGCAACGCTTCTGGAAGAAGCGGGGCGATGAGTTCCCAGGCAGAATTCGTCAGATCTGTTGCATACGGGCTATTTGGCATTCATTCTCAGTCTGCAAGAACCAATGCCGACGCTTATCAAACACCCTATCAGGCCAGAGGCCTGATAGCCTGTTTTCAAGTCCGGTCTCTACCGCTTCCCTCGCCCATCGTCGGGGGGCGCGCTGCTGACTTCCTGCGCTGGTGTGAAGGCATGGATTTATGCGCTCGGGCGCGTGCAGCCAGCACATGTGGACTACTATTTTGAAATACGTCGGGGGGGTTTTACAAAGAGG
>JAYTGM010000065.1:0-2711 GCA_043733425.1 Terriglobia bacterium | reverse complement strand
CGGCGCTTTCCCCATAAGGATCACGAACCAACCACTCCTCAATGCGGGTATCGGTCTTACCGGGAAGATCGAAGCCACTTAGGTTGATGATAAGGTCGAAATCCCGGGTTCCGTAGGGATCGAACTTTTTAGGATATTGCGAGGAAATATCGACGCCCACGGAGCGCATGGTGGCGACTGTTTCCCGGGCTACTTCGCGCGTGGGCGCTAAACCGGAACTGCTGACAGTAATGGAACCAGCCCCAAGATGCCGAGCAAAACCTTCCGCCATCTGGCTTCGGCAACAGTTGCCGATGCACACGAAGTGAACGTGTTTCACCCTTTTAGTTTACTCAAGAAGAGCTGATGAACCCGGCGGTCAGCCGTTAATTCAGGGTGAAACGTTGCGGCTAGATGGAAACCCTGCTCAACCAGAACGGGGTGCCCGCGCAGGGTAGCGAGAACCTTTACTTCGGGTCCCACGGAATGGATGATCGGGGCGCGAATGAAGACAGCTTCCAAAGACTTGCCGGCGAGGTCGATTTGAGTGATGCAGCTATCGATCTGGCGCCCATAGCCATTACGCTCCACCGTGAGATCAAGAATTCCCAAACACTCCTGAACCGGGTGGGTGACTTCCCGGGCAAGAAGAATTACGCCCGCACAGGTGGCCAGTACAGGTTTGCACCTTGCGAAATCGGCGAGCGGCTCTTTCAGGTGCTCATCATTTAAAAGCTTGAGCATCGTGGTACTTTCGCCACCCGGTAGAACCAGTGCATCGCAGGAATTGAGTTCCGATTCCGTCCTTACCAACAGCCCACGCGCGCCAAGTTCTTCCAGCGCGCGGCGATGTGCTTCGAAGGCGCCCTGAAGTGCCAGAACTCCGATGACAGGCGCAGCGGCCATTTACCAGCCGCGCGTTTGCATTAATTCGTGCTCGGGAATCTTGAAGATATCAAGGCCCGGCATGCCGATGCCCAGCATCTCGCTAGCTTCGAGGATCTTGGCGGGGTCGTTGAAGTAAGTGGCAGCCTTTACGATGGCCCTTGCGAAGAGATCGGGTTGCGAGCTTTTGAAAATGCCGGAACCGACAAATACGGCCTCGGCTCCCAATTGCATCACCAAAGCCGCATCCGCGGGCGTTGCAATACCGCCTGCTGAAAAGTTCGGAACAGGCAGTTTGCCGTACTCGGCACAGTATTCAATCAGGTCCAGCGGAGCGCCATGTTTTTTGGATTCGTGAACTAATTCTTCCTTGCCCAATACGGTAAGCTGCCGTATTTCCTTCACGATGGTCCTCATATGGCGTACCGCTTCGACAATGTTGCCTGAGCCGGCTTCACCCTTGGTGCGAATCATGGTTGCGCCTTCCGCGATGCGGCGAAGAGCTTCGCCGAGATTGCGTGCGCCGCAGACGAAAGGCACTTTGAAATCGCGCTTGGCGATGTGATGTTCCTCATCAGCGGGCGTGAGGACTTCGGATTCGTCAATAAAATCGACGCCCAACTCTTCCAAAATGCGCGCTTCGGTGAAATGCCCAATCCGCGCTTTCGCCATGACTGGGATACTGACCGTCTGCATGATTTCGCGAATCATGCCTACGGGTGACATGCGGGCCACACCGCCCTCCTTGCGAATATCGGAGGGAACACGCTCCAGCGCCATGACGGCCGTGGCGCCCGCTTTTTCCGCCACAAGAGCCTGTTCTGCGTTCACGACGTCCATAATGACGCCGCCTTTCAACATCTCCGCCAAGCCAACTTTCAATCGAAACTGACTGTCAAATACCATCGTGTTGCTCCTTGTAATCTGAACGGCTAAACCATGGCCGGAACCGGTTCGCGGTCGCGCGACCGCTCTGCTTCCAATTCCTGCTGTGAAATATTTCCTAAAATCTGGATACCGCGTGTGATCTGCGATTCGGTAAGCCCCGCAAAGCTGAGCCTGAGAGCGCTGTGATGCGCCTGCGAAACCGAGAACGATTGACCAGGCAGATAAGAAACGCCTTCCGCCTGAGCGCGGCTGAGCAAACCTCTGGTATCGAGCGGCGCTGGAAACTCGACCCATAAATTCATGCCGCCTTCAGGTGGGAGCCAGCGACAGCCTGCCGGAAGATAATCGCGCGCCGCGTCCAAAGCAGCGGTAAGGCGGCTGCGGCCAGCTTGCCGCATGTTGCCCTGATGTTCAGCCAAGCGGCCCGATTGGGCGAAATGCAGAAGCACGGCCTGCGAGAACTGATCTGTGTGCAGGTCCGTCAAATGCTTTGCTTCAGTAAGCCGCTGGATAAGAGGACGAGGGCCGATTACCCACCCGACACGAAGGCCGGGGAACGCCACTTTCGAGAAGCTGCGCAGCAGAACGACACGCCCTGAACCGGCAAGGCGCTTCAAAGTGGGGAGGGGGGAACCTTGATAGCGAAGGGCGCTGTAAATATCATTTTCAATAAAAACAGTGGCGGGAATGCTGATTAAAGCTTCCCGCTGGTCCAGCGGTATGGTGGCTCCGGTGGGATTTTGAAAGCTGGGTGTGGCGATCGCGATTTTCGGGCGCGAGCGGGTTAAGGCTTGAACGTCGATACCATTGCGAGTGACCTCAATACCGGTTAGCAACGCGCCAGATTGAAGGAACAGATTGCGCACGCCCGGATAGACTGGGTCTTCGAGCGCCACCGTATCGCCAGGACGAACCAGAACCTGCCGAAGCAGGTCGAGAGCTTGCTGACATCCATTGGT
>JAYTGM010000064.1:0-7559 GCA_043733425.1 Terriglobia bacterium | reverse complement strand
TTCGCCGGAACCGAAGTTGAAGCCCTGGGCCACCGCCAGCCGACTCTCCTATGCCCTGTGGGACACCATGCCGGATGCCGAGCTTCTGGCGGCTGCCGGACGGGGCGAGTTTGCCACCCACGAGGGCGTTGAAAAAACTGTACGCCGCATGCTGGAAGATCCTCGCTCCCATGAGGCACTGAACGAATTTGTTAGCCAATGGCTTCGTTTCGATCGCCTCTTAACGGGCAGCAAAGACCGGCGAAAGTATCCGCTGTTCACTCGTGAAACCGCAGTTGCTATGACTGAAGAAGCGCGCACCTTCGTCTCGGATCTTGTATGGAACGATCACGATTTCATGTCGCTCTTTACCGCCAATTATGGACATGTAAGCCAGGAACTGGCGCGCATCTACGGCGTGACCGCTCCCGCCAAAGATTTCGACCGGGTTCCGTTCCCGGCCGATTCGCAACGGGCTGGATTGCTGGGTGAGGGTCTATTTCTGGCGTTGACTGCCAAGCCTGATGAATCGTCCCCTACCGCGCGCGGTTTATTTGTCCGTGAGCAGTTCCTTTGTCAGCACGTTCCGGATCCGCCGCCTGGTGTCAACACGAACTTGCCTCCTGTTACAGAAGCAAATCCGCAGACAAACCGGGATAGGATGACCGAGCACGCGACAAACCCGACCTGCGCTGCATGCCACAAACTAGTTGATCCCATTGGATTTGGGTTTGAAAAATTCGACGCAGTAGGGGCTCGCCGTGAGAAATTGATTCTGCAGTTCCGCGGAGCAAGCAAGCCGGCGGTACCAAAGGACCTGGTTTTCGCAAAAGAAGCCGCTCTCGCAAAGGGAGCGGCTGTTGAGAAAAATGCGGCTCCCCCCAAAGATGCCGTCCCCGTAAAAGAAGCGAAAGGCCGCTTTGCAACAAGGACAGTGAACCTTGATTTGAATACTGCCGGTGATGTCGCTGGCATTCCCAATTCTCAGTTCTCCTCTCCCGCTGAACTTGGAAACGTGCTTGCCAAGAGTGGCCAGTGCCAGGAGTGCATGGTTAAACAGTATTTTCGCTATACGGCCGGCCGGATGGAAACTTCCGCCGATCGCCCGGTGCTGCGCAAGGCGCTTCTGGATTTTCAGCGATCTCAGTTTCGGTTCAAAGAGCTTATAGTGTCAGTAATATTCCAAAGAGAATTTCCAGGACAGGAAGGGCCCACCCATGTCGCAGGTAATTACAAATCGCGTTAGACTTTCCCGCCGCTCCTTGCTGAAAGGCATCACTGCGGCCGGGGCTCAGATTGCCATTGGCTTACCGCCATTGATCTCGATGTTTAATTCCACAGGAACCGCTTATGCGGCGACAGGTGAGGCGGCGGCGAAACCGATCGAAACACGGTTCGTGCTCTGGTTCAACGGGAACGGAATTCCAGAGCGCTACTGGATTCCTTCGGAAGAAGGTGTGGATTACCAGATGACGCCATGCCTGTCGCCTCTGGCAGGTTGGCGAAAAGATGTCCACATTCTGAGTGGAGTGGATAACGCAGCCTCAAGCGGCAAGGGTAACGGCCATACCAACTCCATGAGCGGCTTGATGACCGGGACTGATTTTACTGGCCGTGGCCCCAGCGGTCCGTCTATCGATCAGATCATCGCATCGAAGATTGGCGGAAACTCACGCTTCCGTTCTTTACAGATTGGCGTGGCGCAAGAATCGTTCGGTGAAAGTATGCAGCGGAATATGAGTTGGGCCGGTTATGAGCGTGCCCTTCCGCCGGAAATGATTCCGCACAGATTATTTGACCGCTTGTTTGGCGCGCAGGAAGAAGGCTGGGTCAATCGCAAGAGAAGCATTCTCGATACGGTGATGGAAGACGCTACCGTCCTGACCAAAAAAATGCCCAATGAGGACCGCACCCGCGTTGAGGAGCATCTGGCGGGAATCCGCGATCTGGAGCGCTCCATCGCAGGTCTTCCGCCCGAATACCGGCAGGTTGCCGCGCCTGATTTCGATGGCGATATGAAGGATTGGCCTCGCATCGCCAAACTGCAGAGCGATCTGCTGGTACAGGCATTCGCGACGCGTCAAACGCGCGTAGCTTCTTACATGCTGACCAAGTGCCAGAGCATCACCCGCTTCCCTTGGCTTGGATACACTTCGGCCCGGCATCACGATTACACCCATGCGGAAGGGAAGACGGCTGGTGCTGATGGCGTGGAAGGCCAGAAGGTGCTCCGCGACATCTGCCGGTGGCACGTGGAAGAATTCGCCTATCTGGTTGCCAAGTTGGAATCTGTTCCCGAAGGCGATGGCACTCTATTCGATCACACCAGCCTGATTTACGCGCATGAACACGCGGAAGCGAACCCGCACAAAAATAATGGCCTTGCGATGATCGTCGCTGGCGGCAGTGCCAAACTGGCGAAAGGCGGGCATACAAAAATCACCGGCACGGTGGGTGATGTTTACATGACAGTCGCGAACGAAGTTGTAGGCGCGGGAGTTGAAAAGTTCCCGACCGCCACCCGGAAACTTGGCTCTCTTCTGGTCTGATACAGCGTGGGGTACTACCTCACCAACTTGTATATAATTTGCGCAAAGGTTAGGAGTTCTGAAACCGAATGAACGACAGCACAACCCGTAGGTTCTTTCTGGGCGCGGCCACCGCAGCGGCGGCAACACGCGTTTGGGGAGCAAATGACAAGATCAATGTGGCAATCGTCGGTCTGGGCGGCCGGGGTTCGAGCCACCTGAGCATCTATTCCCGTCTTCCTGAAGCGCGCGTGGTGGGCCTTTGCGACGTAAATCAGGAAGCGCTCGAACGGGCTCAGGCCACTCTCGTCAAGAACACGGGAGAGAAGGCCAAGGAGTATGGGGACATGCGAGAAGCATTCGCGAATCCTTCAGTGGAGGCCGTTTCCATCGCCACTCCCAACCATTGGCACGCTCTAGCTGCTATCTGGGCCATGAAAGCCGGTAAAGACGTGTACGGCGAAAAGCCAGCCTGTTACAACATCCACGAAGGGCAGCGGATGATTCAGGTGATGGATGAGACCAAGCGGATGATGCAGGTCGGCTCACAGCATCGCAGCACCCCCTTCAAGATGAAGGCGATCCAGGCCCTGCAGGGCGGCTTGATCGGCGACATCTATCAATCTAAGGGCCTATGCTTCAAGCGGCGGGCTTCCATTGGGCACGCCGAAGACGCTCCGGTTCCGCCCGGTGTAAATTGGGACATGTTCCGCGGGCCTGCGCCCATGCGCCCTTTCAACCCGTTGCGCTTCAAGTACAACTGGCACTGGTTCTGGGACACGGGCAATGGCGATATCGGAAACCAGGGCGTTCATGAAATGGGCATCGCCCGCTGGGGTATGGCTGACCCGGAATGGCCGAAGACCGCATTCGCTCACGGTGGCAAGTTCGTTTACACAGACGATCAGGAAACGCCAAATACGTTGCTTGCTAATTTTAATTACGGGAATCGTGAGTTAGTCTTCGAAGTACGCGGCCTGCTTACCGGAGCAGAAGGTGCCGCTGTCGCTCGTAGAGGTGGCCCCCCCGCGGCAGGCGCCGTTGCGCCCCCTGTTTCATCAAGCCCCACCAGTACTACTCCGCGCACAGGTGCACCCCTGAATATCATGGTTGGAAATCTTTTTTACGGCAGCAACGGCTGGGCCGCCATGAGCGATGAGGGCTTCCAGGCTTTCAAGGGTGAAAGCAACGAGTTGATTATGGAGGAGAGACCGGAGCGGGGCGGCGACGCCACCGGCTTACACATGCAGAACTTTCTCTCAGCCTGTAAATCGCGCAACTATGGCGAGTTGCATGACGGCCTGAAGAACGCTTATCTCAGCGCATCCTTGTGCCACTTAGCCAATATCAGCTATCGGGTGGGGCGGCAACTGACTCTTGAAAGCGGGCCGCGCTTCACGAATGACCCCGAGGCAAACAAGATGCTCACGCGTGAGTATCGTAAGCCATATGTAGTGTAATCGGAAGCTATTCGCCAAGTTAACAAACTCATCTCGTTCTCCGAGTTGGCGTGGCTCTTTTCCCCTTCCGGATTGCTTGATCTGCATACGGTGCCTGATTGAGAGCATCCAACAGCAATGAACATTGAAAAGCCCAAAGATGGTCAAGAATGCGTTTGGGATTACCCTCGGCCTCCCCTCCTTGTGCGATCGTCCAGAACGGTCCGGGTGAAATTCGAGGGAGTGCAAATTGCACTATCGTCCACCGGCTATCGAGTACTTGAAACAAGCCATCCTCCAAGCTGGTACATTCCGCTGCAAGACGTATGCTCCGAGTTCTTGATCGCAACTAGGAAAACGTCTTTTTGCGAGTGGAAAGGTACAGCCAAATATTGGACGATAGGCGTTTGTCAAAAGTCAGTCGAGAACGTAGCTTGGTCCTATGAATCACCAAACCCGCGGTTTGTCGAGATCCGGGGTTTCTTGGCCTTCTATCCGAACGTCTTAGAATGCTACGTGGACGAGGAAAGAGTAAAGCCGCAGCCTGGAGGATTTTACGGGGGCTGGATCACCAGCGACGTGGTAGGTCCGTTCAAAGGTGTGCCGGGCAGCCAGGGCTGGTGACCAGTGCTTCTTTTTAAAGCCCGCTGCAATTGTTTGAGAAAACGTACCAATGCGCGCGGAAACGTGATTGCAAGTCAATCTCGGCCCTCGCCGCTGTCGTAACTAGTTTACGACTCGCGTTCACAACGCTCGCCCACTACTGCGGTGCAACGAGATTCTTTGACTCGGGAAGTGCGAACGCCACGATGCTGCTGCCGGAGGGTGCGTCATTCTTACCGCCACCGCAGACAATCACTATATATTCGCGGCCATTTAACTCGTAGATCGCGGGCGTGGCGTTTCCTGCCGCCGGAAGAACCGTTTCCCAGAGTAACTTCCCAGTCAACTTGTCGTACGCGTGAAACTTCTTATCAAAGCTCGTTGCCCCGATGAATAGCAGTCCGCTCTTGGTGACTACAGGTCCCCCATAATTGTCGCTGCCTGTGTCCTTTATTCCTTTGGCAGCTAGCTCAGGGTATTCACCGAAAGGGATCTTCCACCTTATCTCTCCCTTGTTCAAATCGATCGCATTGAGAGTACCCCAGGGAGGTGTGAGTGGCGGATAACCCTGCGGGTCCCGGAACAGAATGTATCCCTCATTGCGGTACTTCAGCCAGTTGGAGTCATTCTCCGCCGTACTTGGATCAACCGTGCCCTTATCCTTTCCGGTGATCAAGAAGTCGACAATCTCGTCCATGTTACGGCCTAAATGGCTGAAGCCCGGCATACGTCCGTTACCTTCGCGGATTACCAGAGTCAGTTCTTCGCGTGTGCGCCGCTTTCCGATGTCCACCAGCGAGGGATAAGTCGGCGGTGCGCCTTTCAGATCGTTGCCATGGCAACTGGCGCAATTGTTTTTGTAAAGCGAGGTGGTGTCATGAGTCACCATTCGAATGATCCACGGCTGCTCATTCGAATTTACATAGAGCAGCCCCGTTGCTGGATCATAAGCGGCGCCGCCCCACTCACCGCCGCCGTCCGTACCGGGGAACAAAATTGTGCCGCGCGTGCTGGGCGGCGTGAACATTCCGTTCGAATCGTATTTTTGAAATTGTTGCAGTACCGCCGCGTGGGCCTCCGGTGTCCGGTTAGTCACCATGTCTTCCGTAAAGCTCTGGCGAGTGAAAGGCGGAGGGGCAACCGGGTAGGGCTGGGTCTCAGCCAAAACCTCCCCGTCCAATTTCGAGGCGGGAACCTTTTGATATTTCACCGGAAACAAGGGTAACCCCGTTTTTCGATCCAGAACGAACACATACCCCGTTTTTGTAATCTGCGCCACTGCTTCCACTGGCTTGCCATTGCGCGTCACCGTTACCAGGCTCGGCGCTGCAGGGAAGTCAAAATCCCACACATCGTGTTTTACGCCCTGAAAATGCCAGATGCGTTTCCCCGTGCGCGCGTCCAGCGCTAGCACGCAATCGGCGAATAGATTATCACCTACGCGGTTGGCTCCATAGAAATCAAATGACGCCGATCCCGTCGCGGCAAACACCAGCGCGTTCTTTGGATCAATGGAGAGCCCCGCCCAGGCATTTGCTCCGCCGGAGATTTTATACGAATCTCTGGACCATGTCTCGTACCCAAATTCGTCCGGTCTGGGAATGGTGCGGAATACCCACCTGAGCTTCCCGGTTTTAGCATCGAACGACCGAATGAACCCCGGTGACCCTGGCAGCGTTTCCGGAACCGTGCTCCCTAGAATGATCGAGTCCTCGAAAATGACTCCCGGGCTACTCGCGCTTACGCTTATTGATTCCACTGGGCGATCAAGTCCTTCGCGCAAGTCGATGTGTCCGCCTGCCCCGAATGTCAAAATCGGCTTGCCGCTTTTCTTATCCAGCGCCCACAAAAAATTCCGATGCGTGAAGAAGACACGGTCCTGATACACAGTCACTCCGCGATGTCGGTATCGCCTTTGTGGCGCAGCCCCACCCGCTGGATCGAAATTCCAAAGCTCCTTTCCTGTTGTCGCGTTCAGCGCAATCACATGCAGCTTCGGCGTGGTCGCATATAGCACCCCTTCGACAACTATGGGATTGCTCTGCATTTCAGAGTCTTTGAAAGCGTCATGCGAATCATACGTCCAGGCAACTTGAAGCCTGCTCACGTTTTCCGGGGTGATCTGGGTCAAATCCGAATACCGGATGTTATTGGGGCCGCCGTTGACTGGCCACTCCGTGTCACTTCCAAATGCATTCACCAGAAAAAGAAAGCAAATTAGCGGCAGAAAAATCCTTATGCTCATTGGGGGAATAGGATATGGGGGATTGTAGCGCACAGACGTCTCGAGCTAATTGACTGAGGCGGTATGAGGCTTACCTGGCGGAAGCTTCGGAACTTCCCGAACCGTTCGATAAAGCTAGCCGACTGTCCATGACAGTGATTATGATTTCGGTATTCATCTGCGCGCTTTTACTTAGTATGCCTGAGACTACTTGCGTCCTTGTAGGTTGATACTAACCTCCGCTGTGCAGCCCGTAATGCTTATCGAGATCCTGGGCCACTTCTTCAGAATGGTCAGGGGAATTGCGTTCGCTGCTACGAACCAGGCGTAGTTGCCAATTTCGTCTTTGTCCAGTTCGTTCTGGATGTCACTGAGCAACGTCTTCCGACCTTGGCCCACGCAACTGTTCATGTCCAGAGCATCGTTTATCGCTTTGCTCGCCGCCTCGAAATCGGCGGGCGATTGAGATGCTGAGCGTGCGTAATTTACGCCATCAATGGACAAGCCTCCGCCGCTGAGCGTACCAAGTCGATCAGACTTCCTACAGTTGCGCTGATAGTGTGGGCCCGATCCCACGCGGTCTTACAGCCTGCGCACAAACCGTTCGGATTAGACGAATTTGAACTTTGTGCCGCGCTGGCTCAGCTTGCGGAGCGTGTCAACAAGAATGAGACCAGCGGGATAAAAGTTTAAGGAGTATTTTCCTTGTTGGAAGCTGGTGGGTTGATCCAGACGGCTTGGGGCAAAGAAGGATGCTGCGGAGGTCGGCGAACGAACCGTTCCGGA
>JAYTGM010000063.1:0-2722 GCA_043733425.1 Terriglobia bacterium | reverse complement strand
GGAAGAACCGAGCTTGGCAGGCGGTTGTGACAGCGGTTATAGCTGCGCTTATACCAACACCATCTCCTGGCGCGGACCAACCACGCCGAACCCCATGGAAGTGAATCCCCGCGCCGTGTTTGAAAGGCTCTTCGGGGACGGCGGCACCACTGACCCTAAGACACGTCTCAAGCTGATGAAAGAAGACCGTAGCCTGCTTGATTTCGTTCGCGGCGACGTAGCGCGACTGCAGCCTGAATTAGGCGCGCGCGACAAGAGCAAACTTGAGGAATATCTGGACGGCATCCGCGATATCGAACGGCGGATTCAGAAAGCGGAGCAGCAGAGTGCCACCATGAAGCTGCCCATGCTGGAGCGCCCCTCCGGAGTTCCGGACGAGTTCGAAGAGCACTCGAAATTGATGTGTGACCTGATGGTGATCGCGTTCCAGACCGACATGACGCGCGTAATCAGCTTCATGATGGCTCGCGAAGGCAGCAACCGCAGCTACCGTTCTATTGGGATCGCCGATGGACATCACTCTGTTACGCATCACCAAAACGATCCGGAAAAGATCGCGAAAACGATCAAGATTGATGAGCTTCACCTGAGATCGTTCTCCTACCTGGTGGATAAGATGGACAAGACGAAAGACGGCGACGGCACACTGCTCGATCACTCTTTGCTCCTCTACGGAAGCAGCATCAGTGACGGCAACGCGCACACGCACCATGATCTGCCATTGGTTCTGGTGGGTGGCGCGGGTTGCAATGTGAAGGGCGGCCGCCACATCCGCTACCCGAAAGAAACGCCCATGAATAACCTGCTGCTCACCATGCTCGATAAAGCCGGTGTTCCCGCACAGACGCTGGGCGACGCCACGGGTAAGATCAATCAGCTTTCCGTTGCATAACTGTCGTAAGAGGCGAAGACACAATGTCGGTTAAAGTTTTACATCGTTCCGTCTTCGCCGTGGCGATGCTTGTTGTTCCTGCCAGGGGCGCGATTGATCCGCGCTTGCTTGACGCCATTAAAGATCAGGGCGGCAGGCCCGTTGCTGGGTTGATTCAGCAACACGCCGACGTCAATGCGGCCCAACCTGACGGAACTACACCACTGGCTTGGGCCGTTTATCTGGATCAGGCCGATACCGTGAACCAGCTTCTTAAGGCTGGGGCGAAAGTAAACACAGCGGACGAATACGGTGACACTCCACTTACTCTTGCTTGCGCAACTGGGGATTTTGTCATCATCGAGAAGCTGATTGCTGCCGGTGCCAACTCGAAAGCTGCCCGGTGGAACGGCGAAACAGCGCTCATGATCGCTTCACGTTCGGGCTCTCTTCCCGCCATTAAACTTCTGTTGGAACATGGTGCATTGATCGATGCCACGGAAAGCCGCAAAGGCCAGAACGCCCTAATGTGGGCCGCCGCGGAGGGCCATTCCGACGTGGTGAAGCTTTTGATTGAAAGCGGCGCTCACGTGAAAGCTGTTTCAAACGGCGGGTTTACTCCACTGGTTTTCGCCACACAAAAGGGCGATTCGCAATCAGTAAAAAGCCTGCTGGATGCCGGGCTCAGCTCGAACTACAAACTTCCTAATGGGATGAGTGTCCTGCAGGTGGCCGTTTTAGGCGATAAAGCCCAAGTGGCGGAGGTCCTCCTCGCCAAAGGCGCTGACCCCAATGCACCAGACCTTACAGGAAGCACTCCGTTGCACGTCGCCGCGCAGGCCGGGAACCTTCACTTGGTGCAGGCCCTGCTCGCCAGCGGCGCTAACCCAAATGCCTCCACTATGAAATTGCCCGTTCGCGCTGGCCGCGGCGGTGGCGGCAATTTCTTCCGGGCACCGATAGGTGAACAGACTCCGCTCATGTTAGCGGCGCGAGCAGGCGCCAAAGACGTGATGGAAGCACTGGTGGCCGCCGGAGCCGATCCGAAATTAAAAGCTCAGGACGGCAGCACGCTTTTGATGGCTGCCGCTGGTAGCGCGCACCTGGTTCCCGTAGAATACGCATTCCAGCTTGACCCCGACGTGAACGCTGTTACCACGACGCGGAAAACGACCGTCATGCACGCTGCTCTCTCCGTCGGTCTCCAAAAAACCACGCAAGCGGAAGTCTGCAAAGTGGTTCAATTTCTGGCTGACAAAGGCGCTGATCCAGATGCTATGGATGCTAACGGACGAACCCCAATCGCCATCGGCAATATTATTCCGATCGATGATGCGGTAACGCTGCTCAACAAGATTATCCTTGCCAGCGGCAAGACCCCCAAAATTTCGGCCACCCGCTAAGCAAGCCAGCTATTTTTCTTTCTTGACGAACACATCAGTTCCCCGGCCCGTAGTTTTTGCGCCCTGAAATTGATACCCATGCTGCACCGTAAGAGACTTTTCGATTGACATCTCATGCCCCCCTGGTGCCAAGCTCTGCACGTATAGCGTGGTTACGGTGGAATCCTGAATATTCCGCGTGGTTTCTGTCACCAGCTTTGCTCCATCCCACCGCGCCTTTGTTGTTACTTTCGCGCCCGCATTGCCGGAGCCCACGGTTTCCGTTCCGTCCAGCCGATACGTCAGCTTCTCTTGAAACTCGCCAGAGCCTTTGCTCACTTTCCTTGCCGTCTCAATTGAGATCTCCGAATTGCTCTGCGTAATCATCAACGTAACGGGCCCGATCGCGACGTCCTGATGAGCAGATTCGCTGCGGTGAGCATCCATGTGCCAGGTTCCCGAAAAATCC
>JAYTGM010000062.1:0-7568 GCA_043733425.1 Terriglobia bacterium | reverse complement strand
CGACGCCAGCGGCGACGCGGCCCGTGCCGAAGGGCGCTGTACATTCAGCCGAGATTGAGTACGCGCTGGGAAATCTTTCCACCAACAAAGTGTATGGGTGGACTCCGGATGATTACAAGGTCTCGGCGCTGATGGAACAATATTTCGCCAACTTCATTAAGATGGGAAATCCTAATGGCGCGAACCTGCCGGCATGGCCGAAAGCCATTGGTGGCGATACTACTCAGTTCATGCGGATCGATGTGAATACGCATGCGGAAACCGAAGAGCACCGTGGCCGCTATCTGGTTCTGGATTCGTTAAATCGTTGAGTTGCACTGCTGTATTTTGAGGAAGATCGCCAGCCGGCTTCTCTACTTGACCGATTCGATGGTCTCGATCTCCTGCTTCAACAAACTATTTACCATCTTATTCAGCGGTATGCCTTTTTGGGCTGCGCGCTCCGATAGATAGCTCTGTATGTCTGCGTCGAGGTAGATGGGCAAACGCATCCGAGCGTCGGGACGAAAAAGTTTTCCTCGCTCGCCTTTTGCGAAATCATATTCTGCTTTCATTGATTTTCCTCATAGGCACGCGCTTCGTAGTGAGTCGGCCGTCTAGCCGATATCGAACCTCCAGGTCAATGTCATCCTCGTCCAGCATCGTGAGAGCAAGTGAATCTCGGAACACCTGTGTTGCGCGATCAAAGTGCACCCCGTGTTTCGTGAAGTTAGCCCTCGCCTTGAGCGGATCCCATTCGAATTCATAAAGGACACCAGCCATGGCTAAATAGGCGAGGGCTGGGGTGAGGTGGACACCTTTTCGCGGCGTTTGGCGAAATACACCTTGGCGTCTTCCACGAAGGAGTAGCCAACCGGCACTACCAGAAGGCTCAGCGCCAGACATAAAGTCTGGCCGCCGATGATGGTTACCGCGATCGCGCTTCGCTGCGATGCGCCCGCTCCGATGCCGATGGCTGTCGGGATCAAGCCCGCCACGATGGAAAACGTAGTCATCAAAATAGGCCGCAGGCGAACGCGGTTCGCTTCGAGAATCACATAGCGCATGGGGTGGCCGAGAGCGCGCAGGTGGTTCATGTAATCGATCTGCAGAATGCCGTTTTTCTTGACGATGCCCAATAGGAGCAGGATGCCGAGCGCGCTGAAGAGATTGAGCGTGCGGCCCGTGGCGATGAGTGAAATCAGCGCAAACGGGATCGACAGCGGCAGCGTAAGCATGATGATCGCGGGCTGGACCAGCGATTCAAACTGAGCGGCCAGCACCATGTACATAAAGATGGACGCGAGGCCAATGGCGAGGATCATGTTGGTGGTGGTCTCTTCCAGAACCTTCACCTGGCCGGAGAACTTCATGGAATAGCCGGGGGGCAGGTCCAGCGTTTTCACGATCGCGGAAGTATCATCCGCTGCTTCCTGCAGGGAATGATCGGGCGCCACGTTGCCGTAGATCCCCACGGAAAACTGGCGGTTGTAACGATCGATGCGGCTTGGCCCGAAGCCGCGGTTCAGATTGGCAACGGAATCGAGGCGGATCAAGCCCAGCTTGGCGGAGGGAATGAGCAGGCGTTTGAGGACTTCAGGGTCGTCTCGCTGGCCGGGCATCAGGCGCATCATCACTGGGTATTGTTCCGGCCCTTCTTTAAAAGTGGAGATTTGATCTTCGCCTGACATGAGCAGCCGGACGGCGCCCGTGACATCTGCCACGCGCACGCCCAGGTCACTGGCTTTGGCGCGATCGAGCGCGATCTGCAATTCGGGGTCGCTTAGATTAATGTTGGCTTTTACATCCACGACGGACTTCGTTTCCTGTAATTTTTGGGCTAGTTCTTTGGCGATCCTGGCAAGAACATGCACATCGGGACCGAGTAACTGGCCTCGGATGGGAGCAAAAGAATCGCGGCCGCCCAGCGAGTTCGGGAAGTTGATGCGCGGACGCGTGTAAGGGTACTGGCTGGTGACTTCGCGCACCTTGGCAGCCACTTGCGTGATGTTGCCGCGCTCAGAGGCATCTTTCAGCAGCAGCGTCATATCCGACATAGTGACGCGCGTCAGGAACCCCATGGACGCCGGAATCACGGCGGTTACTTCCGGGACATGTTCCTGAATTTTTCGGCCCATTTCGACAGCAATTTTTTCCGTGGCTTCCAGCGAATAGCCTTCCGGCATTTCCGTGGAAACGCCAAGCATGGCCTGGTCTTCCTGCGGCATCCAGTCACGGCCCACGTAACGGTTGATGATGAACGTGGAACCGAACACTGCCAGGCAAAGCAGCACGATGGCAAAGCGGTGATTCAGAGACCAGCCGAGGACCGCGACATAAGCGCGATCGAAAATTCCGTTGTGCTCGTCATGCTTCTTGGCGGCTTTGGCACCGGTCTTCTTGCGAAGCAGGCGGGCGCTGAGAGCAGGGGTGAGCGTAAAGGCCACCAGCATGGAGACGATGATGGAAAATGCCATGGTCCAGCCGAACTGGTTCACAAAGCGTCGCGCATAACCGGTCATGAAAGCGATGGGCACAAAGATAATGACCAGCGAAACGGTTGTCGCCACCACGGCCAGCGCAATTTCCCTGGTGGCGCGCACGGCGGCTTCAAGCGGCGGCATATCCTTCTCTTCAATGAAGCGATAGATATTTTCAAGCACGATAATGGCGTCGTCAATGACAATGCCCACGGCCAGCGTCAGCCCCAGCAGCGTCATGGAGTTCAGCGTGAAATCCATCGCTTTCAAAAGCGTGAAGGTGGTGATGATGGAGGTGGGGATGGCGATGGAACTGATGAGCACACTGCGCCAATCGCGAATAAACAGCCACACGATGAGAGAGGCAAATAAGCTGCCCAGGATGAGGTGCTCCTCCAGCGCCGCGACGGAAGCCTTGATATAAATTGCTTGGTCTTTGATGGATTCAATGTGGGTGCCGGGCGGCAGCTCATTCGCCAGAGTGAGCAAACGCTTCTTGATGCCCTCCACCGTTTGAACGGTGTTGACGCCGGTTTGGCGCCGCACTTCCATGATGATTGCAGGCGCGCCCTGGTACTGGGCAAAGGAACGCTTTTCCGCCACGCCATCCACTACGGTTCCCAGGTCGTGGATGCGGATTGGGGAGCCAGCAGCATTCTTTACGATCAAGCCGTTGAAATCTTCCACACGGTCCACGCGGCCCAGCGTGCGCACCCCTGTTTCACTGGCTCCGCGCACGATGCGGCCGCCGGGAGCTTCCACGTTTTCATTCTGAAGAGCGTTACGAACGTCCTGCGCCGTCAGGTTGTAGCCGGAGAGTTTATTGATATCGAGGAATACATTGATCTGGCGGTTCTGACCGCCGCTGATGCTGATACTGGCGACGCCGTCGACCGTTTCCAGCGCGCGGCGAATTTGTTTGTTGGCGATTTCAGAAAGCTCGCGGGGCGTGCGGTTGCCACTCAGCACCAGCGTGATCACGGGGTCCGAATCAGGGTCGGCCTTCTGGACTACGGGAGGAAGCAGATTAGGGGGCAGGTTGCGGATGACGCCCGCCACCTTTTCGCGTACATCTTCAGTGGCTTGCGAAATATCTTTTTCGAGAGCGAACGTCACGATGAGGTTGCCCGTGCCTTCCGTGATTATCGCGCGCATCTCATCAATGCCGCTGACCGCCGCGACGGCTTCTTCAAGGGGCAGAATCACCTGCGACGTAATTTCTTCAGGCGTGGCGCCAGGCAGCTGCGCGCTGATGAAGACAGTTGCTGGATCGCTTCGGGGGAAGAGGTCGACGCCGAGTCTCTGGAAAGAGAACAGGCCAAGAACAACCAGAAACGCGATCAGCATGAACGCGAATACGGGTCGGTTTACACAAATTTCGGAGAGGCGCACGGTATTACAGATTTTAGCTGCAATGCAGGCTGCTCTCTGAATCGGAATTTTCTTTACACTGGATCAGATGCATCAGGCCGCGACGCTGTTTGCCTTGCTGACAATTTTTGCCACGCTTTGGGAGGCGTTCGAAACTGTGATTCTGCCGCGGCGGATCCAGCGGAAGTTTCGGTTCACGCGATACTTCTACCTGGCTACGTGGACGCCGTGGCGGGCGCTTACGGAGCGCTTCAGCAAAGTGCAAATGCGTGAAACGCTGCTCTCTTTTTACGGGCCGCTATCGTTGGTTTTTTTGTTTGCCACGTGGTCCTTTGTGCTGGTGTTGGCGTTTGGAATTCTGCATTGGGGCGTCGGTTCTAGTCTGATTTTCGCAAGCGGTGAACCGGTAACTCTGGCGAGCGATCTGTATATGAGCGGCACCACCCTGTTCACGCTCGGGCTGGGGGACGTGACTCCGTTCTCGGCGGCAGCCCGCGGTATCGCCGTGGTTGAGGCTGCGATCGGATTAGCATTAATCGCGCTGGTGATCAGCTACCTGCCAACTCTGTACCAATCTTTTTCGCGGCGTGAGGTGAACATTTCTTTGCTGGATGCACGCGCGGGGTCGCCGCCTACCGCAAGTGAGTTCCTGAGGCGCTACACCACGCACGGAGACCCGAAATCCGCTGGTGCTTATCTGGCGCAGTGCGAGCACTGGGCTTCAGAGTTACTCGAAAGCCATATGTCTTACCCGGTGCTTTGCTATTACCGGTCGCAGCACGCGAATCAATCGTGGATTTCAGCGCTCACCACGGTGCTGGATATTTGTGTATTGGTGGAACTGTGCGGGGCGCCGGAAGAGCGCTGGCAGGCGGAGCTGACTTTTGCCATGGCACGGCATGCAGTGGTGGATCTATCGCAGGTGTTTCATTTGAAGATCACGAAAAATGCGCCGGACCGCTTGCCACCCGCGGATCTGGCGCGGCTTCGCGCGGCTTTTACGCTTCCCGCCGATGAAACGCGGATGCGGGAACTACGGGCTTCGTATGAGCCCTATGTGGATGTGCTGTCGCGCTTCCTGGCTATGGACCTGGCGCCGTGGGTGCCGTCCCGCCAGGCTCATGATAACTGGAGCACCAAGCCGGGTCATATTTAGACGGGCGGCGGATAGAGCAATATAGTAAAAGCATGTTTTGTCCGAATTGTGGAGCATCGGCGAGTGGCAAGTTCTGTGAGAAATGCGGAGCCGCGACCCAGGCTGGGGGCAGCGCGACAGGTAGCACCGCGCCCCCTGTATTCACGGCACCGGGCCTCACCATGAACATTGTGGCGGCGCTTTGTTACATCATTCCCGTGGTTTGCCCCATTATTTTCTTGTTGGTTGACCCTTACAAGACAGATCGCACGGTGCGATTCGCTGCGTTTCAATCCCTCTTCTTTAGCGTCGCCTGCTTCATTCTGAACAAACTGGTCTGGTTGTTGCTGGGCCCTACTTCGTGGCAACTGGCGTCCAACCTTTCCGGATTGCTGGGTCTTGCTGAATTGGGGCTGGTACTGTTTTTAGCGTTCAAGGCATTCCAGAACGAAAAGATTGTGCTGCCTTTCCTTGGGCCTCTGGCTCAGAAACAGGCTTAAGCCATGACGCGGCGAAGCGCACTAGGGCTAGCCGTGCTGGGCGCGGCACGTTCAATGCCCGCCGCCCCGGCAGCCGTTCCACCACTCTGTCTCTTTTCAAAAGCGCTTGCCAAGGTGGGTTATACGGATCTTGGCGAAATTGTGAAGCAGCTGGGCTTCGACGGTGTGGATCTGACCGTCCGGCCCGGCGGACATGTGGAGCCGCGGCTTTCCAACGTGGATCTGGTGCGCGCCTTTGAAAGCATTGCCGGGGCGGGCCTGGAATGCCCGATCATTACAACGGGGCTAACCTCTCCGATGGACCCGGGTGCGCTGGCAGTGCTGGCGATTTCAGGACGCACCAGTATCCCGCTGTTCCGCGTGGGTGAGTGGCGCGCTTCTACACCTTTGTACCGCAGGGAAATCGGCGGATTGTTATCTATTGGGTCGCGGTATGACATTGCGATGGCACTGCATAACTACACCGGAGAAAATGCGGGCGAGACGGATTGGAATGTCGCGGAGACGCTGGCGGGCTTCGATGCGAAATGGGCTGGCGCTTACTTCGACCCCATCCACCATGGCGAAAAGTGGCCGGGGGCGCTGAAGCCGCTGCTGCCAAGGCTGCGCTCGGTGGCAGTGAAAGATTTCAAGTTGGGGAAAACTGGCGCGGTCCCTTGCCCGCTGGGCGAAGGTGCGATGGATCTTGGCCGCCTGTTTGCGGTGCTGGCTGAGGCAGGGTTCGCAGGGCCGCTCTCTTTACGAGTGGAATATTCACCCACTGACGAACTGGGCGCAATACAGAAAGATTGCCAGTACGCGCGCAAGCAGCTTGACGCGGCTTACCTCAGAAGAGGTTCGGGGTCCGGCGCGGGGTCCGGATCCGGCATGGGGTGAGGCGAGGGGACGGGCTCAGGCGACATGGCATAGACGCGGCGTTGACGGACCATAGCTTGTTCCTCCAGGGGCACTTCACACGCGCAACAATCGCTACAGCTCAAGCACTTGTCGCAGAGGTGATTGCGACAGGTATCTTTTGTGCAGCTAACGCAGATTCGCGTTGATTCTTCTTCACAGATATTGCACGAGAACGACATTACAATTTTATTGTACTTGGGGCTGGTGTATTTCAGGCTGGTGTAACTCGGGCTGGTGAAGAAGTTTGGCGAATGGCGATAAACTCATGTGGGCAGGTTTCATGAGACAAATCGGATTAAGGAAAACGACGGCCACCTGGGTTTCGGCGGCAGTGCTACTCGCGATGGCCATTGCCGGCTTGTGGGCGCAAGGGCCAGGCGGCGGGCGAACTGCTCAAGCGCTCTTTACTGCCCTCGATGTAGACGGCGACGGCATGCTGACGCAAAGCGAGATAACGTTAGGATTCGATTCCTTGTTCACCGCCTGGGGAGGCACGAACGACGGGACTTTGACGCGAGATCAGATGGTAGCCGGAGTGAGCAAGCTGTTACCTGCTTCGCCCGCGGCCAGACCCGGGCAAGCGGGCACTTTCAACGTCGCCGGTAATTCGGCACCCATCGCGATACCGCAGGCGGCTGTAGACGCCATGATTTCGGCATTGCCGAACATGCCAGGCGCGAAGCCATTGCGCCAGCGCAAGGTACTGGTGATGGCACATACCGGAGCAGGCGGTTTCGTGCATGCCTCCATCCCGCTTGCCGCCAAAGCGGTGGAAGCTTTAGGAGAGCGGGGCGGCTTGTGGGCAACCACCGTCAGCTACGATGCAGCGGATATCAACACAAGCAACCTGAAACAATATGACGCGATTTTCCTGGATAGCACCACCGCTTGTTTTCTGGACGATCCCGATCCATCGATAACGGCAGCCAGACGCTCGGCATTTCTAGATTTCGTCAGAAATGGGAAGGGCATTGCTGGAATCCACGCGGCGACGGATTCCTATCACACCGATTGTGTGGCGAACCAGACGGCTGCAAAGACCGGCACGGCGGGCATTAATTCCGGTGCGCTCAACCTGGCAGGCCAGCTAATGGCAGCGGCCGATCAGAACCATGACAATCTTGTGAGCCGGCAGGAGTGGGGCGCGGTTGCCGCCGGCTGGTTCCAAAAACTCAATGCCGCGAAAGTGAGCCGTGCTGATTTTGT
>JAYTGM010000061.1:0-2731 GCA_043733425.1 Terriglobia bacterium | reverse complement strand
CGCCGCTTCCATACAGGACCCAAGTGCCGTCTTCTCCCGGCAGGGGAACTTCGCACCGCACCGGAAATTCCGTTTCAGACGATGGCTCGCGCAGCACCGCCTTGCCGGTTTCTTCGCGGCGCAACCCCGGCGGAAACAGGATTTCCGCAGTGGCGCAGAAAAGATTTGAATTACTTTCGAACGCGCTGTTGAGCTCCCTCAGGAAGGCGGGCTCAATGAGCATGTCATTGTTCAGCAACAGCACCCGTTCATGGTTTATGCGCCGTAGCCCCACGTTGATGGCGCGCGCGAATGAGAGTGGTTCTGGGGTCTGGATCACCTCTACCGATGGGTATTCCCCCGTCAACCACTTAGCAGTTCTGTCATCCGAGCCGTTATCTACAATTACGATCTGTTCAGGTGCTTCGGGCAGCAGCAAAGCAAGACAGGGTTTCAGCAAGCTTAAGCCGTTGCGCGAGGGGATAATGACAGCGGTGCCGGGCAGCAGCGGCATGGGTGGAAACAACGAGGTTAGAGGAATACCAGTGCGACGCAGCCTGCCTGAGGCCTTGGCGAGCTTTGCGTAGACGGGAACAAGCGCTTCCCTGGGTCGCCTCACACGTCCTGCCCAACGCCTCAGGGGGCTTTCCGGACGGCCGTGCCACTCTGCCCAAGCCTTTCCAAAACGCGCCAACTGCGCCGGCCAGGGCCGCACGTTCAGGTTGCGGTCATACACGGCCAGTTTCGCGCCAGAGACCAAAATCGCAATTGCCCGCAACTTCTGGAATGGAACGCGCGGCACCAGAATCATGGCTGTCTGCCGCACCGTTTCCGCTTGCAAGGCAGCTCGAATTGCCTTGAAATTTTCCGTGAATTTGCGCTTGGGGTGGTAAGCAATCCAGCGCGCGCCCGCTACTGGAAATTCTGAAACAGTAAGCACAGGAAGGCCGGGATTGCCGGCTGAGAGTTTCAGGACCAACTCCTGATTCAACTCTTCCGTTCCAGTCAGCCAGACGACTTGTACTGGGCCAGGCACTACACCAATCCGGCGACGGAAGGCAGCGCTGAACCGGCCTGGCGCAGGTGCCAGAGGTGTAGAGCCTGAACGGCAAAACCCGTGGACACCGGGTTTACATACGGCAACATCTCTGCGCCTTTCCGTCCAAAGCAGAAGCCGCCGTCAATGCGCGCGTCATCGCTGCGGAGTTGGAACGCGGCTAGCTTTTCCGCCTCCAGCGCGGCGGTATGAATATCCAGCGGTAGGATTTCAGCCAGATCCGCGTAGAGCCTGATGCGCAATAACTGCGCGTAAACGTCAGAGCGAACAAACACGGGTGCAATTTTGTGCAGCAGGTAAGCAACCCGTTGAATGCCGATGGTAAGAGCACGCGCGCACTCCGGGCGTTGAGCGGAGGCAAGCAGCGCCTCAAGAAAATAACAGTACGCATGCAAGCGGTCCATCACGCGTTCTTCATCGGTATGCCCGGGGAGAAACTCATCGTGCTCTTTAATGGCCTGGGTTCTCAATCGGTCCCATGCGCCGTGCAACTCCGGATTGTTTCCGGCGTGCGCAATTTCATGCCAGCTCAAGGCCGCTTTCAATTGGTAGCAGCCGGATGAGCGCGACCATCGGGGATCGCGCACCTCTGCAATTTTCCCCGGCAAAGAGAGAATCGGATGAAAATCGAAACCGGCATCGAAATCCCGCAGCATCTGTTGCGCGCAGGTTTGGGCCACTTCCCAATATCGAGGAGTCTTGGTGATACGCCAGACGGCAAGCAATCCGCGCACGATGATTCCACTATCGAAGAAATAAGTGGGTGAAGGATGCGGGTACTCGAAAGGAAAGACGCCCAGGGCACGGTCCCATGCGCAATCAATCAAAAAATCGGCGGTTCGGATGGCACCTCGCAATGCTTCGTCTTTGCCTGTCACTCCATGAAGCCAAGCGAGCGTGCTGGCCTGGTACCCGGTAATCTCTGTCGAAACCGGATTATTTTTTGCTTGATCGGAGCGGTAAAAGCGGGCGACACCGCCATTCTGCGACTGAATTCCAGAGTGAAGCAGCCAGTTGAGAGCGCGCTGGATCTGCTGTAAGTGAACGGACAATTTTCAAGAGTAGCATTCGCATCAAGGGCGCTTTTGTTAGACTCACGGTCGGGATCGTGTTGTTCTGTAACCCATTTCGCCTGGTACGCCAATTCGCTTCAGCGCTGCTGATGTTGTGTTTACTGGCCGCGCCGGCGTCGGTGGTGCTCAGTGCAAAACCTGGCAGCGCGTGCGAAATGAAGTGCTGCCAGACCAAAGGCGCGTCTTGCCATCACAGCCATTCCGGCGGTGAGCGCAAGTGGGTGGCAAGTGCAAGCTGCGTTTCGTCATGCGGGTGCCCTGCAAGCCCAATTGAAACCGCTATTCTGCTCACGGGCCGAGTGGGCAGCTCACGCGCCCAAATCAGCAACCCCGTATTCGCGATTTTCCACTGCCTGGAATTACCGCGGCGGTATGAAACTTTCACGCTGTTCGAACGCCCTCCTCCCTCCGTTTCGTTCTGACATTCAGATCTGAAGCCGAAAGGAGAATACTTTGTTTTTGCGCATTTTTCTGTACATGTGTCTTGGTGCCAGCGGTGTGTTGGCACAACAGTCGGTGTCCGGTTTTGTTCAGGACCCGGCGGGTGGGGCGGTACGTGCCGCCACTATCGCGATTACCCATCTAGAAAGAAACCAGACTGGTATTTTACAATCCGATGGCC
>JAYTGM010000060.1:0-7602 GCA_043733425.1 Terriglobia bacterium | reverse complement strand
CGGGTGCGTGGTGTTACACTGATGGCGTTCCCTCAAGGGCGCGTAGCTCAATTGGCAGAGCAAGTGACTCTTAATCACTAGGTTGTAGGTTCGATTCCTACCGCGCTCACCATTAGAATGAATAGTTTACGGCGGAAAGAGCCTACGACTTTGCGGTGATAGCAGCAACCCGCCGACTTTAGAAGTTTATCCGTCGATTTTTGCCATCGGAAGACGCGTGCCAAAAAACAGTTCAGCGACTTCCAATTGATTAATATTTAGGTGATAGGGTGTCAGGAAATGACTCCAGAACAGATTAGAACGAATGCGGAAAATCACGGAAGATCTGAAGTAGTCTCATTCCCCGTTGAACTCATTTCATACATGGCGGGGTACGGCTCGCAGATGCAGCTCGATTCAATACAAGGGCACGCAACTTTAACGCCTCTTAATAAGCGGGTCGCGGGGCTAAGTCTGAACGTGAGTGGGATCTCTGATAGCGAACCAAAAGAGAAGAAACAGCTAAACATCAATATCCAGTTGACTCCAGAGAACGCTCGAAAAATTGCGGCTTACCTCAATGATTTGGCGGATATAAGCGAACGCCTTGGGCCGTCTCCTAAAGCGGATAGGAATGTTTCCCAACGACCTGAGCTCCTTGTACTGGAGCAACCAAATGACCGGGACGTTATCTAAAGGCTTTGCAGTGGTGTAGGACGGGACGCTTAAGAGACCCCGGTTTATTTTCCTGTTCCTGATCGAACCTGGCTCGTTGGGTTTTCTTCGGAAACCGAAGCGCGATTACCGCTTATAGTTGACCTGAGCCGGTTCCTAGATGGCCCAAGCGCTCCCAGCGTCTTTTCTAGCTCATGGTTTGGTTTTATGCCTACCCGCACTAGCAAGTTCGTTGGGGGCAGATCAAACGCTTCGGCTGTGGGTGAGTTGCTGGCGTCGATTTGCGATTCGCCGAGAAGTTGCACTAGCGCTGTAGCTGCTTCTCCTGCAATCTTTCTTTGTTCGTCGAATAGTTCGTATGATGGGGAAGGCATTGCCCCTTCAGATATTGTGATTCGTTCTCGAATAACGCTCTCGTCCCGTTTCCTTCTTAATGTTTTCCAGCCGACACTCTCAAATACAAAGTTCAACTGCTCAGCCATCGCGCGAGGCTCTGATTCGTTGCTAAATTCCAACACGACTGTCATTTTCGGCAGAAGAGCCAGTTTTTTCGACGCACCGTTCTGATCGATTAGAATGCGCGGCAACAAGCTAGCCGCTAGATCCACACGTTTTTTCTTTTCCTCTTCCAAAGCGATTGTGGCGGCCGTCTCAATCTGCGATCCGACATCGCGGATCTTGGAGCTGGTGATAGATGCGCGATTCTGAAGAAATAACTCGCCAGCCACTCCTACAACCACCAGAATGCCTCCAACGATCTCCATACTTTCCCTGAGCGGCAACTTGCGTTCTGTAAACCAATGCCGAAACAGGTGTTTCGCCGGAAACCAGTATTCCGCAAGCAGCCCGACAACAACCGCAGTAGTTGCCAACTCAAAACATTGCTCCTCCCTTCCCAGAGTGACCTCGAGGCTTTGACGAATTTGTCGCAAGAGCTCCGTATCCATGGCTTAGAATACAGCGGAGCATAAAACCGCTAACGCCCAAAACTTTAGTTTTTTGAAACTGGAAACGGTTAGTTATTTTGCAGCTCACCCTGCCACCTTGCGCACAAGATTTTTGAAAAGCAGGTCTGTTGAGAACGAGGGTAGCGAGATAGCATTCGCTCGTAGGCCGTCATTCGCCCGCCGTGGACGGCTAAACAAGTAATCCCCTATAAGAACCACCTTTCAGCTTGGCCGCGTCTTCGCTTTGGGCTTCTCTGGCGCGAAGATGGCGTTCATCCGGTCGGCAGCATCGCGGCTCAATGCCGGGATCACGTGACCATAGGTATTCATCTTTAGGCTGATCTGACTGTGGCCGAGTTGCTCCATTACGGTTCTGGCAGCAACCCCTTGAGACAGCAACAACGTGGCGCAGGTATGCCGCAAATCATGAAATCGGCAGCGCGGTAGGTTTGCCACCAAAAGCAGCGCCTAAAATATCTTGGTTACGTTCGCGCCATCCAGCGGTGTGCCGATCTTTGAAGTAAAAATCAGACCAGACTCCTTCCAACCGCTTCCCGCCCACGAGCGTTCCTCTTCTTGCGCGATACGGTGAGCGGAAAGGGCCTCTGAGGCGAGCTCTGACAACTGAAGCGTGCCCCGGCTTCCTCAGTCTTCGTGTCCACCAGCTTCAGCCCCCCGTTGATTCGCTGCAAGGAATGAGTCACGGAGAGCAAGCAGCCACCCTGGAAGTCCTCCCACATCAGGCCAAGCAATTCGCCATGTCTTAAGCCCGTCATCATGACCACCAGAAACAGCGCTTTCAATCGATGGCAATCGATGGCCTGCTGAAACTGCCTGGCCTGGTCGGGAGTGAAGAAAGGAACCTGTTCCGAACACGGCCGTCGCTAGGAAGCTACTTGGCCGAAAGCGCTTTTTCCACTGCAGAGATCACTTCTGGTGAATCGGGCGTTACGTTTGATTCAAAACGCGCGATCACTTTGCCCGTGCGGTCTACTAGAAACTTCGTAAAATTCCACTGGATCTCGCCAGAAGTAGCTGGATTGGCTTGCTTCGTGAGGTATTGATAGAGAGGCGACTCATCTGAACCTTTTACGGACATTTTCGAGAACATCGGAAATTTGACGTCAAACTTCCGCGAACAAAAAGCCTTGATTTCCTGATTCGAACCAGGTTCTTGCGCGCCAAAATTGTTCGCAGGGAAGCCCATCACCACCAGACCCTTATCGCGGTACTTTTCGTAAAGCGATTCAAGGCCGGTGTATTGCGGCGTATAGCCGCACTGGCTTGCCACGTTGACCATGAGTAGTACTTTGCCTTGGTATTCACTGAGAGTGACAGGCTTATTGTCGATTGAATCCACTTTAAAATTGTAGAGAGGGCTTGCCGCTGGCATGGTACCCGCCAGTATGGCACCGGCGATAGTTGCCAGGACGAAAGTTCGCATTCCCTAAGAATAACGGAATTTTTCCAGAGGGCTCTCAAGTTATGCTACGGAACTGCCGATAGCCAATCAGTCGGGGACAAGAAAGCAGCTTGTGACGGAGGCTCGAAGCGGCGATGCCGGCACGAGTTCACAATCTGCTTCACCCGACAAATTCGGCTGCTAAGCTTCTATCTGGCCGTCGCGCATGAGGACGGTTCTGTCACCGAAGGCCGCTGCTTCGGGGTTATGGGTGATCATGAGAATTGTCTGTCCCAAGCGGCGATTGACGTCACGGAGCAAGTGCAGGACGGCATCGGAATTTTTCGAATCTAGATTGCCCGTTGGCTCGTCAGCCAGCAGGATATCCGGTTTGTTCACCAGAGCGCGCGCAAGAGCCACTCTTTGTTGCTCGCCGCCTGACAACGCATTCGGTTTGTGATGAAGGCGGTGAGATATGCCGAGCAGTTCTAGAATATTGGCGAACTCCGCTTCATCCGCCGGAGTTCGCGTAACAGCACTCCCCGCCAACGCGCGCGCCATGGCAATGTTGTCTTGGGCGGTTAGTGTGGGTAACAGGTTGAATTTTTGAAAAACGAACCCAACCGTAGTCTGCCGCAGCTTAGTGCGCTCAGAATCCGTGAGTGAGCTTAGATCTTTGCCTGCAATGTGAACTGTCCCGGAGGTGGGTGCGGTGAGAGCACCCACGATATGAAACAGTGTCGATTTTCCCGAACCGGACGGGCCAACCACGCTCAAGAACTGTCCCGGGGGCACGTCAAGATCCACCCCGCGAAGTGCCTCAACTTTTATCTGGCCTACTCGGAACACCTTTCGCAAGCCGCGTATTGCAATGATCGGTCCAGCAGTATCCGGGTTAATCATAGGACAGAGACTTTATCGGGTCCTGGCGCGCGGCGGAAAGCCCCGGGTACAACGCGCCTAACAAAGCCGCCCCCAACGCAATCAATCCAGCCTTAGCCCACCAGGCCACAACGATTGCCTGAGGCAATGAAGACGGCACAAACTTTTGCAGTATCCAGCGCGATCCAAAACTTAACAGGATGCCTAGCACTGTTCCACCCAGGCCCATTAGAAACGCTTCAGCCAGAATAGTCTGCAGAACAAAACCCCTGGAGGCACCTATGGCTTTCAGGATGCCGATTTCGCGCGTGCGCTGCAGCACTGCCATATACATGGAAAGGCAGACAACCGCGAACGCGATGAGCACCGCGATCCCGATAATTACCGAGATAAAGGTGTTTAGAGCCGGAACGTTGCTGACCGAAGTCAGAGCCACGAATTCCTTGATGGAAAATACCGGATACCCCGGCAGGCTCTCATTCAATTGCGCAATGAGTGGCTTGATATTCCGCTCGTCGTCTACCTTTAGATAAATCTGGCTGAGCATGTGGCGTGCGCCATAAAGTTCCTGCAATACCCCGATTTCCACAAAGACGTGGGAGAGTTTACCCGGCTGCACCACACCGACCAGATTCCAATCCCGGTTGATGAGCCGCACTTTGGTGCCTGCGTGCCACCCCTTCTGATCGGCATAATAGCTATCGACAATCAAATCGTCGGGGCTTGAAAACTCGTGGCCTTGTATGAAATCGAAGCCACCGCTCATCTTTTTGAACCCGGCGTAATCAATCCCCGTGATGGTTTCAAATAGCCCGCCCGCGCTCTGGTTCACTGTGCCGGTGGCAAAAACCACATGCGGGAAAGCGGCTAGTTTGGGAACAAGCTCTTCTGGGATGGTGGAGCCGGTGAAGCTCATTATGTTGCTGTTTGGAGGGCGGACGATGATGTCTGCACCCACTCCGTTGGCTCGCTTTTTGGAATCATTAACCAGACCGTCGCTTAAGCCGACCAGGATCAGGATGAGCGTGACGGGAACACCTATGAGGAAGATACTAAGCAGCGTCGGCATAGGCCGATGCCGCACATTTTCCAGTATTAATTTCGCAATCACTTCGGAGCCGCCGGAACCTGATTGGCCGGAGGGCCGCCAATTAACTGAAGCTCAGAATTTTCCGGCCGCGCCAGAACAAATCGCGCCGAATCGATCTTATTGTTGATATCCATTTTCATTACGACCAGCACGATTCCATATTCGTCCTTCGGACGGCTGATCTCGATCCGGGAAGGAAACCGAACATTGTCGTAGACTTTGAAATCGTCATACTTCGAAAGGCTTACGATCAAGCCATTTTCGTCGTACTCACGCTGTTCAATAATCTGCAGGTTTACGCGGTCGAAGGTAATGCGCCTGAAAATGGCGATGTCGTCGCCCACCTTGCGTATGATTCCGAGTTGATAAGACGCCGAGGTCTCCGTTGTATCGTCAGCCAGCACGACCATATCCGTCGCACGATCGATCGGCTTGATCAGCATGCCGGAAATAAAAGTTTGAGGCCGGATGTTTTCGAATTTATTCAAGGAGGAGCCCGGTGCATCGTTGCGCCCTTGAATGAATTTGCTCTTCACGGGAATACTGACCCGGAATTCCTCGCCATCGGAGACCATGTGGAATGCAGTGCTGTGCACCACAGGCAATATTCCCACCACTCGGATATCACTAGGCTTACGGAAATCGATATAGGCTGTGATATCGGTGTAGTCCTTAATCTTCCCTTTGTTCACGCTGCCCACCGAGGAGGTTAAATCCACCGTGGCACTAAAGCTTTGAACGGCGGCATAGTTGTCAGCGATCCGTTTGATGAGTTCTGCTTTAGTTGCGGTTAGCAGCGTTTGCGAAGTAGGATGCGCAGCCCGCACTATAGTCCTGAGCCTGGAAGTACAAGAAGTGAGAACTGCTGCAATAATCAGAATTACCGCTCCTGAGCGGTTCGCGAGACCCATCTGTCTCATTCTAAGACGAAGGTGCTAAGCTAAACGAGTTAGCAGCATTTTGTGGGCCTGTGGCGCAGTTGGGAGCGCGCTTCCATGGCATGGAAGAGGTCAAGGGTTCGAATCCCTTCAGGTCCACCAAAAACTTTCAAACACTTACCGCCCTTTACCCTCGCGGTAGTACCTTAACTGGAGTCCAAAGCTCAATTTCACGCACGGCCCCCCCTGGGGCACCATGTAAATCTTCTCCCTGCCCACGAATAGGAGATTGGGTTCAACCAGTTAGCAGGATTGGGCAGTAAGCACCGTAAATGGCGTTCGTTGTCCGCTGGAGACGATAACAATCGCTTCCTATGTAAAGAGATTGCCCATTCCGCCCAGTCCTGCCAAATCCTTCTGCCAAATCGCTTTACTTTCGTGGTTATTCACGTCGAGGCCCTGCAGCACGGCGGCACCAACACAGCGGACAACTTGCAGTTGCGGCCCATCAGCCAGTTCAATGCACGAGGCCCAATCGGGTAGACGCTAGCCCGCGCATGGATCAAGCAGTGGGCCCGCGCATGGATCAAGCAGTGGGCCCTCCCATGTAGTCGGTCGGTTCCGAATTTTCGGCACGTCGTGCATTTCTCTGTTGACGAATGAAAGCTAAGGGGTGCTACTCAGGTAGTGAGCACACGAAAACTCTAAGAAGATTTTTCATGCGCTCATCCAGCTCGCATCCCAAGACAGCGACAGGCATAGAAGTCTGGGCAATCGAGAGGTTAGTTCCTTACGAAAAGAATCGGCGCAAAAACGATTCCGCGCGCAAGCTTGGCATCTCTGAGATCCCGATCATCCTCTGCGAGCCGAAGCGCGTGATCCTGGTGTGGATCGACAAGGAAGGCCGCAGGACGAAAGTAGCGGACTCGATGCCGCATCTGCCGGATCGGAACCGATACGACAGTTACATGCCGGGTTGCGGAGGGACTTAGGAATGTCGAGGCCGATAGCCGACCCGACCTGCCCGAGATGAACTGCTCCTCTTACATCCTGGACACGGGCGAGGTGGAATCCAATCTGTTTTTCGCATTAGGAATGCTGATCCAGGATGGCCGTGACCGAGGCGGGCAGCTGTTTGTCCGCGTTTTTCAGGAGCAGCGCAATTTGCCACATCTCGGTTTCGGACAGGAGTTTCTGATAGGCAGGCATGCCCGTCAGCCGGATTCCGTTGCTGATCTTCCAATAAGTTTCGCCCGCTTCATCGTCGCTTACTCCCACGACGCCGTTTTTGTGTTTCTTCCACAGCTGCGGGGCGGTGGGGAACATGTATTTCGCGAAGGGAACGTCGGTTCCAGGAATCCCGTGGCAGCCGACGCATTCGCGTTTGTAGAGGCGGGCCCCCTCTTCATTGCTCTGATCGGTAGCGGCGAAGGGCGCGGTTTTCATTTCCCGGTCGATGCGCGCGTTCAGCGGGATGTGTACGATCTGGGCTTCCATGGGGAACGCGGGATCGGCCGTCGCGACCGGCGGGTGGCCGTCCTTCAGGTACAAGTAACCGCCTCCAAAAATCACGAGGAGTGTAAAGATAATTCCGAGCAAAAATTTCACCATACCGTTAGGTTAGCGAAGGTTTCTCTTGCATGACGCGGGGGTCCCACTCGATGATCTTGCGGAGAACTCTAAGTCAAGTAACGGCGTGCCTGTCAAGTCGCCGACCGCGTCCTTGAAGAAAGATGCAAACTCCGTTGG
>JAYTGM010000059.1:0-2738 GCA_043733425.1 Terriglobia bacterium | reverse complement strand
CGCTGGCCGCCGCGGGCACTCCCCCTAAAGGAGTAACTGTGAAGCTGCGCGGAGAAATCCCCCCGCTTGAGCAAACGCTCACCGGCTTGCGTACCGGGCTGCTGCTGGCAGTTCTGGTCATCTTTCTTTTGCTTTCCGCAAACTTTCAATCCTTCCGGCTTGCTCTTGCCATTATCTTGACCATACCCGCCGTGCTCTGCGGAGTTTTGCTGATGCTTCTGCTCACCGGCACCACTCTGAATGTGCAATCGTACATGGGCGCCATCATGGCTGTTGGAATCGCCGTGGCAAACTCAATCCTGCTGGTCACCTTTTCAGAAGAAGCCCGCCACGAAGGCCGCAATTCTCTCGAAGCCGCTCAGCAGGGTTCGGCCAGTCGCTTACGAGCGGTTCTCATGACCGCTTCCGCGATGATCCTCGGCATGGCGCCCATGGCGATCGGCTTCGGGGAAGGCAGTTCGCAATCCACCCCGCTGGGCCGCGCGGTCATCGGCGGTCTGCTGGTCTCAACGTTTACAACGCTCACTATTCTGCCTTCCCTCTATGCCATCCTGCAGCGGAAAGCCTCGAGCGCATCGCCCTCACTCAATCCAATGGACCCGGGGAGCCAGTATCATGAAGCAGCTTAAAATTCTCCGCGTTGCCTTGGTCCTCGTGGTCGCGGCCCTGTTTACCAGCGCAATCGCCTTCCCGCAAAGCACCGGCCTGGTGGCCGTAATCTCAAGACCCGTCTCCCGCACAGTCGATTTGCCCGGTGAGTTTCAGCCCTATCGAAGCGTTGAGATCCATGCAAAAATCCGCGGCTATCTGGATCGCGTACTGGTCGATCGCGGCAGCACCGTTAAGCGCGGCCAATTGCTTGCGCAACTCAGCGCTCCAGAGATGCAGGCTCAGATTGTCGTTGCCGAAGCCCGCGTGCGCGCCACGGAATCGGATCGGGCGCAGGCGGAATCGCAACTGGCTGCCCTCCAGAGCACTTCCGGCCGTTTGAAGAAAGCGGCCGAAACGCCAGGAGCCATTGCGGGCAATGAGTTGATCCAGGCACAGAGCCAGGTCGACGCAGCGCAGGCACTCGTCCAATCGAAGAAGCAGGCAACCGCCGCCGCGCAAGCTGAAGTTCGTGCACAGAAAGACCTGGAGGGTTATCTGCGCGTGACCGCGCCCTTCGATGGCATGGTGACGGAGCGCTTGCTGCATCCCGGCGCTCTGGTCGGAACAGCCTCCGATCCAGTCCTGCTGGTCATTCAGGAAATTTCCCGGCTCCGGCTTGTCGTCGCCGTGCCGGAAACAGATGTTGCAGGAATTGTTTCTGGTGGAAAAGTGGAATTTCACGTGCCCGCCTACCCGAACCGCGCTTATTCGGGAACCGTCGCGCGGTCCTCCCACTCCATTGATCCCAAGACCCGCACCATGGCTGTCGAACTGGACGTTTTCAATCGCGATGGCTCGCTTTCGCCGGGCATGTATCCGTCCGTGAAATGGCCGGTCCGCGGAGCCCGCGCATCGCTTCTGGTCCCCAAGACCAGCGTGGTCACCACCACTGAACGGACCTTCGTGATACGCAACCGTGGCGGCCGCGCAGAATGGGTGAACGTCGCCAAGGGCGCGCTCGATGGCGATCTCACGGAAGTCTCAGGGCCACTCCAACCGGGCGACATGATCGTCAAGCGCGCCACCGACGAGCTGCGCGACGGCAGTGCCATTTCACCTCCCCGGAAAGCCCCTTAAGCACAATAGCCAAACCCTTAAACTGAAAGCAGTGTTGAAAGTTCTTACAGCCCTTGCCCTGTTGACCGGCAGTTTCGCCTTTGCTCAATCTACAACCGGAACCATACAGGGTATTGTGGTGGATTCTACGGGCATAGGCGTTCCTGGTGCCGTCATCACCCTGCGGCAGTTATCCTCTTCACTCGCCCGGTCCATCGAAACCGGCGAAACCGGACAGTTTCAATCGCCAGGCTTACCCATCGGCACCTATTCGCTGCGCGTCATAAGAAGCGGCTTCAACCCGGTCACGATAGATTCGCTGACCGTATCGGTGGGCCAGACCGTCACGCAGCGCCTTACCTTAAGCCCGGCCAACCTCTCAGAAAAGATGGAGGTGCAGGAGCAGGCCGACGCCTTGCAGACCACTGCCACCACCGCGAACATTGCGCTCGGCGGCGAGCGGATTGAAGAAGCCCCAGCCCAGAATCGCAACTATCTGAATTTCGTCCTCGCCGCGCCTGGCGTTTCTGCCTCCGCCGGATCGAACACAAGTCGCTCACTGGCGGGAGTCCGAAATCCCGGTAATGACAGCGGGTTCGTCTTCAATGGCATGCGCGGCCGCAATAACAGCATTTCAATTGACGGCGTCGATAACCGCGATGAAACAACCGGCGGCAACCGTGTCGCCATCGGGCTTGAAATGATTCAGGAATTCCGTGTCTCCGGCACCGATGTCAGCGCGGAATTCGGCGGTGCCGCCGGAGGCTTGGTAAACGTTGTCACGCACACCGGTCAGAATCTCTGGCACGGCGACACCACTTTCTTCCTGCAGAATGAAAAACTAAATGCCCGCAATGCGGAGGTGGAAACTGGCGACCTGCCACTGGCGCGAAAGTATCAGCCAGGCGTTTCCGCGGGAGGCCCCATCAAGCGTGACCGCACGTTCTTCTTCTTTGCGCTGGAGCAATCCTGGGAAGACGCGCAGGAATGGTCCGACGCGCCCCGCCGCAACGCCGCCGCCATCACCTCCG
>JAYTGM010000058.1:0-2738 GCA_043733425.1 Terriglobia bacterium | reverse complement strand
CAAGGTCCGGCGTAGAACCCGGCGCTTCCGCAAAGTTCACACCGGGCTCCGTGCAAGGCGTCTGCGTCGATGTAATTCGCAAAGGCTTGCTTCAGCTAGGTCTTATCACTTCCGTCACGAATGACGAATACAGGAACTGGTTTCCGCACGGCGTCAGCCACCAACTCGGCATGAATGTCCACGACCTTTCGCGCCGCGACCTGAAACTTGCCCCTGGCATGGTGGTCACCATGGAGCCGGGCATCTATATACGGCCCGACGCACTCGATGCTCTTCCAGCCACGCCGGAAAACGACAAGTTCAAAGCCGCGGTTGGCCCTGTGTTTGAAAAGTACAAGGGCATCGGTATCCGCATTGAAGACGACATACTGATCACCGATGGCGCGGCCAAGGTTCTCTCCGCCGCAATTCCCTCAAAGCTGGAGGACGTGGAAGCCGCCATGGCACGCCGGAATTGATCGTTAAGAGGAAACTTGAGTCGGCTCCGCCGAAGCCACCAGACGAAGGCCCGCAGTTACAAACCAAATTGCCTGCACCAAAACGATGATTCCCATCCCGTGAACATTTAGCCGCAAGTACCCGCTGACAATGCAGCCGTAGAGACTCAGGCTCCGATTGAGTCAACCGTTCCGCAGCGCGCTAATGGACCAAAGCAGAATGGCAATCAACACAGCAACGGAAAAGATGCGCGAAAACGCTTCGTTTACCTGAAACAGGGCGTCGATAATCAGGCGGTACTGAGGCAGGTTCGATTCCGTATCGCGCGCCATGTGACGCATAATTGCCCGCACGATGAACCCACGGACCGCCGCCGCAATCAGCACCGCAACGCAGGGAAACCGGAGTGTCACCAAGGCCGAAAAAGCAAGCCTGTCAGGTGACTCTTTTCCTTCGTACCGCGCCAGCCGCCACGTAAGGCTAACAGTTCCCAGGAAGAGCGCCACAAAGCTGATAGTTGCGAGGCGACCATCCATTCCCGAAAACATCACTAAGTGTTCAGCTTGCGGTAACGTAAGCGAGCTTGCTCCAGCCAAGTGAATCGCCAATGTACTTGAGCACTGCAGGCTAAAAAACTGGTGGCCAGGGACGGAATCGAACCGCCGACACGCGGATTTTCAATCCGCTGCTCTACCGACTGAGCTACCTAGCCACTCCATGGAGTTTACCAGATCAGACGGCCTGCAACTCGCCTAGCCGCACCTTCGTTTCCTTCTCCACATCCGCATGCAGGCTGTTTCCATGCGCGTCCATCGTCACGATCGCCACAAAATGATGCACCCGCAAATGCCAGATCGCTTCTGGAATCCCCAGCTCCATCCAATGCACCCCCAGAACCTCTTGGATGGACCGGGAATAGAACTGCGCCGCACCGCCAATGCCGTTCAGGTACACCGCACCATACTCCTTCAGCGCCTCCAGTGTCTTCTGCCCCATGCCGCCTTTGCCGATCACCGCACGCACTCCATACTTGCCGATCACGTGCGCTTGGTAAGGCTCTTCGCGAATGCTGGTCGTCGGCCCCGCTCCCTTCACCACCCACCGGTCCTCGGCATCTTTCATCATCACCGGCCCGCAATGGTAAAGCACGCCCCCGTTCAAATCCACCGGTGGGTCCTGCTTCATCAAGCGCGCATGCACCGCATCCCGCCCCGTATACATTTCGCCATCGATCAACACCACATCGCCCACTTTCAGCGCGCGCACAGCTTCTTCAGTCAACGGCGGCGTCAGAATAATTTCACGCCCCGTCAGCGGAAAGCCTTCGTCCCGCACCATCTTTTCCACTTCGCGCGAAGGGTCGCGGTACAGCCATCTGGTGATCGCACCGGTTTCGGCATCCAGCGTCACGCCCAGCCGCCGGAAGGCCCAGCAGCTATAAGCCACGCTCACGAAAAAGCTGGCGGGCAGCCGGTTCGCCGCCACAATCTTGCAACCGATCAGCGATTGCTTTCCGCCAAAGCCCATGGGCCCCACGCCAATCTGATTCGCCTCTTCCATTACCTGCCGCTCCAACTGAGCAAGCGATTCCACCGGATTCACATCATCCAACGGCCGGAACAACTGCTCCTTCGCCAGCTCATACCCATACGCCCGGTCGCTCCCAATACACACGCCCAGCGATCCCGGCGAACATCCCTGCCCCTGCGCCTGCCACACCGCATGCAGAATGCACTTGCGGACGCCTTCAATGTTGCGGTCCGCGCGCCCCAGTTGTTCCAGGTTGGCGGGCAGCGAGTATTGAATATTCTTGTTCTCGCAACCGCCCCCTTTCAAAACCAGCTTCACCTCAATTTCGTCGTGCTCCCACTGATCGAAATGAATCACCGGAGTGCCAAACCCAAGATTGTCTCCGGTGTTGGCTCCCGATAAACTATCCACCGAATTCGGCCGCAGCTTCCCGCGCTTCGTCGCTTCCGCAACAGCCGCTTCAATCGCGCGCCGCAAAGCAATCTGGCTCACCCCCAATGGCGTGTGAACAATGAAAGTGGGCATGCCGGTATCCTGGCAAATCGCCCCCTCGTCTTCATAAGCCATGTCGATGTTCTGGGCAATAATGCTCAGCGCCTGCGATGCCTGCGTATGCGGCGTCTCCTCGCGCAGTGCGATTCCCATGGCCGCCCGCACATCGGGCGGCAGATTCGTGGAAGTCTGGGTAATCAGTTCAACAAGGCTCTCAGCAAGAAATTGCATGGGGATCGCCTTCATTTTATCCGCACCGTGACCGTGCATGGCGAACC
>JAYTGM010000057.1:0-2748 GCA_043733425.1 Terriglobia bacterium | reverse complement strand
ATTCCAACGTTGCCACACAGGCGCTGCACATGATGAACGGATCCATGACCTGGCAGCTGGCGCGTTACATGGCCGGCCGCGTGATTGATGAATCGGGCGAAGTGCCTGCCAAGCAGATTGAAGATATCTATCTGCGCGCGTTTTCGCGCACACCTTCACCGCTCGAACTGAAACAGGGCGAAGAGGCGCTTGCGGAGTTTCGCAAAGCGTGGCCTGCAAAACTAGCGGCCGAAAATGGCGATTCCCCGCGCGCCTCCACAGCGAATTGGATGGCGCTCGCAAACTACTGTCATGCGGTGCTCAACACCGCCGAATTCAGCTTCATCGATTAGCAAAGGACCCGACCATGCCTAAACTCAACCGCCGCGATTTCTTCAGCACCATGGTGGATGGCCTGCACGGCGCGGCCCTGGCTACGATTCTTGCCACCGAACTACGCGCCAGCGAAACGGCGGGTCCGCAGATCTTCGACCTTACGCCTAAGCCGTCCCACTTCCCCGGTAAAGCTAAGTCCGTCATTCATTTATTCATGAATGGTGGGCCAAGCCAGGTGGATCTTTTCGATCCTAAACCGGAATTGAAGAAGCATGCGGGCAGCGCGCCCAGCCGTGAACTTGCGTTTGCGATTTCGAATGGGAAGTCGGCTGGCGTGTTGCATCCGGCGGTGTTCGATTTCAAACCGCGCGGCAAGTGCGGCATGGAAATTTCCGACGCTCTGCCCTATTTGGCCGAGTGCGCGGACGACATCACGCTGATCCGCTCTATGTATGGCGAGCACGCCAATCACGAACCGGCTCTGTTTCTGATGCACACCGGGCGCACTATCGCGAGCCGCCCCTCCATAGGATCTTGGGTCAGCTACGGGCTGGGCACCGACAACCAGAACCTGCCTGCCTACGTGGTGCTTGACGACCCCAGGGGCCTGCCGATCAACGGCATTTCGAATTGGCAATCGGCCTGGCTTCCGCCGATTTATCAGGGGACGCGGTTCCGCACGGAAGGCCCGCCTGTTCTGAATCTGGAGCCGCGCGCCGAAGTGCCTTCACAACTGGTGGAAGCGGAACGAAACCTGTTGCGTAAGTTTGACGAAGCGCACCGGAAAGAGCGCCCGTTTCAACCGGAGTTGGACGCCCGTATTTCGAGCTACGAGCTTTCCGCGCGTATGCAGCTGGCGGCTTCGGACGCGCTGGACATTACCAAGGAGACGGAAGCGACGCGCGAAGATTACGGGCTGAACGATCCGCAAACCGCGTCGTACGGCAAGCGCTGCCTGATGGCCCGACGCTTGGTGGAGCGCGGCGTGCGGTTCGTTCAACTTTATATTGAAAGCCAGATCTTCGATACACATGGCGATCTTTCGAGCGGCCTGAAATACGCCTGCGGCAAGACCGATAAGCCTGTGGCCGCCTTGCTACGCGATCTGAAGCAGCGCGGGTTGCTGGATTCCACACTGGTCGTTTGGGGTGGGGAATTCGGACGGCTGCCCATTTCGCAGGGAACCGGCAAAGATCCCGGTCGCGACCATGGCCCGCAAGGTTTTTCCGTCTGGATGGCGGGTGCCGGCGTGAAACGCGGTTACGTGCACGGCGCAACGGATGAGATCGGTTTCAAGGCTGCGGAAAACCGGGTTAGCGTGCATGATTTCCACGCCACCATCCTGCACCAGCTTGGCCTGAACTATCGCGACCTTGCCTATGAGCGGCACGGCTTGAAAGAACGGCTCACGGATCAATTTCCGGCGCGCGTGGTGACGGAAATTCTGGCGTAGCACTGTTGAAACGGCGCTGGCCGCGCTTTATCGCCGGTTAGTGCCTTAAAATGCCGCGGAAGGAGTTGCTGCGGAACTCGCCTCGCTCTCCCTGAGGTCCATGCGTTCGATAAGACCGTCCGCGATGGTGTAAACCTGCCAAACCTCGCTATCTGAAAGAATGTCACCACTAAGACTCTTCACTAGCTGGTGGACCTTGACATGATGAGGATCAAACTCCTGCCATTAACGCGTCCAGTAGGCACGAATCTCTTCCCTCCCCACTACACGACCACCTTCCGATGCTTTGGGCCATCTGACGTTCCCACACATAAGTGCCAGGGCCGCGTCAATGTTTCGCTGATTAAAAGCAGAGTAGGCCTGAGCTAACAGGGTCTGTGTGTTTGCCATAGGCGCCCAGTGCTACGTACCCAAGATCCGATCCGCCTTGGCTTCCACCTTCTTTCTATCGGCGGAACTTAGATTACCCTGATGCTCCATCTGTGAAGCGCGAGCCTTTGCATTTCCTGGGGATGGTAGCGATCGGCAGGCGCGTTATCACCGGTCCATCCGGTAAAGACGGATCCAGTGGGAGTTGCCGTCAAAGTAACAGACGTTCCGGGCGCCACCAATGCCGAACAAATGCCGGGGCACTTGATGCCACCTACGGAGCCGGTCACGCTTCCCTTCCCTAACAGCGTGACGTTCACTGCTGCCTGGGCGGGAACGTTCAGATTGTCCTGACCTGGCGCTCCGTTGGGTCCAGTGTGGTGGTGAGCAGTTCTTGCATCTGCCGAATCTCACTGGCCAATTCCACCTGTTGATCCGCTCGCTGGCTTTCGGTATCGGGAAAGTCCTGAAACTCCAGAGGTTGGTCTTGCCGATTGTTTCGCAATTTGCCGGCGTTGAAGCAATGGTTGCGCGTGACGATGTACAACCATGTTGAAAATTTCGATTCGCCGCGAAAGTTTGACAGGCCCGCCATAAGCCGGAGAAATACC
>JAYTGM010000056.1:0-2749 GCA_043733425.1 Terriglobia bacterium | reverse complement strand
AAGTGGCCCAGGCTCGCTCCAAAAGTTCCGCTATCCGGTTCCCAAAGCGGGTTCCTGTGCTGCTTATCGTCATCGAGCGTAATGCTCACAATGGCACCGCCCTGCTTTTTGACGGTTACGGTCAGCTTCCCGTTTGAGATCCGATACACATCCTGCGCAGTTGCTGAAAGAACTAGCCCAAACACGAGAATTAGAATTCGCACCTCAAAAGTATATGTGTTGCAAGCATCCACTACACTCAATAAATCCATGCAGGATGTATCACCCGCCATCGCCATCCGCGATCTGCGCAAAGTTTACGAGGGGCGCGCGGCTGTCGACGGCCTGACTCTCACCGTCCCGCGCGGCAGCTTTTTTGGCTTTCTGGGTCCGAACGGGGCGGGGAAGAGCACTACCATTCGAATGCTCACGGGCCTGATTCCGGCTACTTCGGGCGAAATCGAACTCCTCGGTCTCCCTATGCCCGCCCAGGATATGGAGATTAAGAAGCGCATCGGGCTGGTTCCCGATGAATCGCTACTCTTCGATCGCCTCACGGGCGCGGAATTCCTGGAATTTGTGGGCCGCATGTATGGGCTTGCGCGGCCGCTGGCGATAGAGCGCGCCCGCGAGTTGCTCGCGCTCTTCGAACTGGCTGAGCCACGTAAGATCATTGCGGATTACTCAAAGGGCATGCGCAAACGCGTCGCCATGGCCGCTTCGCTCATCCACCGGCCGGAGCTCTTTCTGATGGACGAACCCTTCGAAGGCGTGGATGCTGTCGGCGCGCGCCTGATGAAAGACATACTGCTTGATCAGGTTTCGCACGGTGCCACCATTTTCTTAACGTCGCATGTGCTGGAAGTGGTGGAGAGACTCTGCGATCATGTCGCCATCATCAAAGACGGACGCATTGTGCGTATGGGGTCCATGGCCGAACTGCGCAGTGGCGATGAAACGTTGGAAGAAGTGTTCGTGCGCGAAGTTGGCGCTGAGAAGGCTTTCGAACGATTAGACTGGCTTTAAAAAAAGATTAGACTGGCTCTAAAAAAAATGAAATATCTGATACCGCTGCTGATGAGTATTGCGCTGCTGCCGGCGCAGAATGCTCCCGTCGAATTGAGTGTGGATGCAACGGACGCACCGCGTCGCTTGATCCACTCGAGCATGGTGTTCCCCGTCAAGCCCGGCGAACTCACCTTGCTTTACCCGCAGTGGGTACCGGGCGAGCATGGGCCGACAGGGCCGATTGCGGATCTGGTCGGCATCCGCGTAACTGCCGGAGCCACGGCCATTCCGTGGCAGCGCGATCCCGTAAATATGTACGGGTTTCACGTCACGGTACCTGCTGGCGTGAACTCAATTACCGTCAAAATCGATTTCATTATGCCTGCCGATGCGGGCGGCTTCTCATCCGGCAGTTCCGCTACATCTGAAATGGCCGTGCTGAACTGGAATCAATTCCTGCTCTATCCCGCGGGCACCCCCACCGACAAACTCAACTACCGCGCGAATCTGAAAGTGCCGCGCGGCTGGCGCTACGGTTCCGCGCTGCCCATTGCCACTGAATCTGGCGATACGGTGCAGTTTCAGTCCAGCTCTCTTACTACGCTGATCGATTCGCCCGTCTTGAGCTCCGCGCATTTCCGCACCATTGACCTCAGCCCCGGTTCAGAGCCGAAGCACTATCTTCATCTGGCGTCCGATAGCGACGCCGCTCTTGAAATTCCACCCGCTGAGGTGGAGCATTACAAGAAGCTGGTGCTGGAAACAGGCGCACTCTTTGGTGCGCGCCATTACCGCGATTATCACTTTCTGCTTTCCTTGAGCGACCACGTAGCGCACTTCGGCCTGGAGCATCACGAATCGAGCGATGACCGTGTGCCAGAGCGCTTCCTGATTGATGACAGTTTGCGCCGCAGTGAAAGCTACCTTCTACCGCATGAGATGACGCATTCCTGGAATGGCAAGTTCCGCCGCCCCGCTGGTCTGGCGACTCCGGATTACGAGCAGCCCATGAAGGGCGATCTACTGTGGGTCTATGAAGGCCTTACCGAATACCTCGGTGAGATTCTTACTCCGCGCTCCGGCCTTTCCACTCCCGAACTCTATCGCGAAGAGCTGGCTGCCACCGCTGCCGACCTGGACAACAAAGTGGGCCGCCAGTGGCGTCCGCTGCAGGACACCGCGACAGCCGCTCAGACTCTCTATGGCGCTCGCGGAGATTACGATGACTACCGGCGCGGCGTAGATTACTATCCCGAAGGCACGCTGATCTGGCTGGAAACGGACGTTCTGATTCGCCAGTTGAGCAACGGCTCTAAATCGCTAAACGATTTCTGCCGCGTCTTTCACGGCGGCGGAAACGGCAAGCCGGAGGTGAAGCCTTATACGTTCAACGACATTGTAACGGCGTTGAACAACGTTCAGCCGTATGACTGGGCCGCCTTCCTTCGCAAGCGTTTGGATTCGACTGACCCGCACGCGCCGCTCGGCGGAATTACTGGCAGCGGCTGGAAGCTTATTTACACCGATACCGCCGGCCAGCTCTGGAAAGATGTGGAGACAGCGCGCAAGTACACTAACGTCACTTATTCGGTCGGCATGAAGATTAAAGAAGACGGTACCGTGGCGGATGTCCGTATCGGCGGGCCCGCACAGCAGGCTGGCATCGCGCCCGCGGTCAAACTGATTGCGGTGAATAATCGCGCGTATACACCGGCGATTCTTCATGACGCCATCGCCAAGGCAGCCAAGGATTCGGCGCCCA
>JAYTGM010000055.1:0-2752 GCA_043733425.1 Terriglobia bacterium | reverse complement strand
ACCGTTCGCCCGTGGGCGACAAGTATCTGCAACCGACACTCTTTTATCGAAACCTGGGGAACGGACAGTTTGTGGATCTGACTACGCGGGCCGGCCCTGGTTTTAGCGTCCTGCGCCCGGCCCGCGGACTTGCCGTTGGGGATGTGGATGGCGATGGACGGCAGGAGATCGTAATCGTCAATATGAACCAAACGCCCAGCCTGTTGAAGAACACGGGACCGCGCCAGCATTCGCTGGTGGTGGAGGTTCAGGGAACAAAATCGAATCGCAGCGGAATTGGCGCGCGGATCAGCGTGGATGCCGGGAAGCGAAAGCGCATCGACGAGATTATGAGTGGCGGTAGTTATTATTCTCAGAATGAAATGGCCGCGTACTTCGGCTTAGGCGCGATTACCACGGTGGAGCGGCTTGCCATTCGCTGGCCCAGCGGACTGGAGCAAGTATGGACGAACCCTGGGGTGAACCGGCGCGTGCGCGCGGTGGAAGGCGAGAAAGAACTGCGCGTGCTGAAGACGTGGTGAGCGCTATTCCACTACTGTAAGCGTGGAATCTGCTTGCACTTTTCGCATGATGTTTGTGCCACCGGCGGGCCAGTGGATTTCGACGGAATCCGCTTGCGTGTGTGCGCCCAGGCCGAAGTGCAGCGCGAAGTCAGATTGCGAAAGATAGCTGCCTCCGCTGCGCACTTCCGCTGTTTGCGTTTCGCCATTCATTGTGACGCGGACCTTTGCCCCGATTGCGCTTCGATTAGAATGCGTGCCTTTGAGTTTCACCGTGAGCCAATGATTCCGGGAGGGCTGCTGCTGTTCGAACAGGGAAGGCGCGGAGTTTTGATTGTTGACTAGAATCGCGATTTGCCCGTTGTTCCGAATATCCGCAAACGCCGCGCCGCGCGCTACGTGTTGCTCCAGCAGGGCAGGCCCTGCATAGTCGGAGACATCATCAAAACGGCCGTTTCCTTTGTTTCGGTACAGAATGGCGCGCTGCTGATTGTGAACGTCGATATGCAGCTTTTCCACTTCCGGGAAGACATGGCCGTTCACCAGGAACAGATCCGGCCACCCGTCATTATCGAAATCGAAAAAGCCGCAGCCCCACCCGACGAAGCGTGTGTTCATGCCGATACCGGAAAGGACAGTGACATCTTCGAACTCGCCCTTGCCCGTGTTGCGATATAGCGTCTCGCGTTCATCGGAGAAGTTGGTTCGGAAGATTCCGAGGGAACCGGTGTGCAGATAATCTGCTGCGGCGACACCCATGCCGGACATGGCGCGCCCATCTTCATCGAAAGCTGCTCCGCGCGTGACGGCCTCTTCAAGAAAGGTGCCGTCCCCCTGGTTGATATACAGCAGAGAGGGCGTCTGGTCGGCGGCAATGTAGATATCGGGCTTGCCATCGCCATTGAAATCGCCGGTCAAGACGCCGAGTGAATAGTGCCCTGAAGGGGCGCCGATGCCGGACTTTTCAGAGACGTCTTCGAACGCGCCGTTTGCTTTTTGGTGATACAGGATGTTGCGATCGAACGGCAACCCGCGCGGGCCGCAGTTCACTGCAATACCGCGATAAAAACAATACGGATTCGCGCCGGGCTTCGGCGTTGTGGCGGGGTCGAACTGCAGATAGTTGGCTACTACCAGATCGAGGCGGCCATCATTGTCGTAATCGAGAAACGCACAGCCGGTGTTGTAGCGAGTGCGGTCCTGTGACAATCCCAGGGTCTTAGTGACGTCTTCGAAGCGCTTACCGCCTAGATTGCGGTAGAGGCGGTTCTGCCCCCAGTAGGTGACGAACAAATCGGTAAAGCCGTCGTTATCGTAATCGCCCGCGCACACGCCTTGGCCCCAGCCGCTGGAGGTAAGCCCGGCGGCAGCGGTGACATCCTGGAACTTGCCCGCACCCAGATTGCGATAAAGCCTGTTGGTGCCGCCACTGCCGGAGACGAGAAAAATATCAGGCAAGCCATCGTTATCGTAATCGAAGAATGCCGCACCGCTGCCGGTTGTTTCCAGAATGAATTGCTTGGTAGCCGTACCCCCATTGGGAAAGATTGCGGTGAGGCCGGCGCTGGCAGCTACGTTGCGGAAATCTGCCACGGGCGCAGGTGAAGCTAACAATGCGAGACCCAGGCTGAGCCAAAGCTTCACGGCTGAACCGGCTTTTCGCCGAGCTTTTTCAAAAAGTCAGAAAATTCACCACCGGGCGGCTTTTGTAATTTGTCCAGAATGGATTTCTCTTTCGCCGCATCGCTTACGCGGCCGGCGCTTCGGTATGCCAGCATCAAATTGTAATGAGCGGTTTCATTCGCCGGCTGCAGGGTGATTGAGCGCTCTAGAAGCTGAATGGCTTCGGTGGCGCGATGATCCCGCATTCGGAGCTTGGCCAGCGTCACAAGGACCTCTACAAAATCGGGACGAAGGGCTGCGGCTTGCTCAAAGCGTTTCGCGGCTTCGGCGCGGTTGCCTTGCGCGTCACTGATTTGACCGAGTTGGTAAATTGCCGCGGCATCATCGGCATTCAATGCCAGCTCAGCTTCAAACTCACGCCGGGCCTGTTCAAGTGCGGCAGGTTCATGCGACGCAAGCAACAGCACGCGACCGCGCCGAAAATGCAAATTGATGGCGTGGGGATTCTTCGCGATGGCTTTCGCGTATTCGGCAGCGGCCTCCGTGAAGTTGCCTTGTGTCTCAAAGATCTCACCCGAAAGCTGGTTCACACGATAGGACGCCGCGGTCTGGGCAAACATGTCCGCCAC
>JAYTGM010000054.1:0-2756 GCA_043733425.1 Terriglobia bacterium | reverse complement strand
GCCCCACGGCTGGCCGGGCATGTCCGCGATATACCACCCGGCTTAGGTCCTCCCGGTTGATCGCGGTGGAAACCGCATGCCGGAACGCGGCCGATTGGAACCAGTCTTTCTTATACTGCGGCGCCGTTGAACCGGGCGCCAGGTTGAACCACAGAAACTCCACGTCCGTCGAAGGACCACTATCCTGCACTACTCCAGGCATCTCTTTTGCCAGCCGGTCAAACGATTCAGGATCCAGGCTATTCATCAAATCCAATTCGCCAGCCCGAAAACGATTTAACTCAATTTCGCGATTCGCCTGAATGGGAATGTGAACGGTTTCCAGATAGGGCAGTTGTTTACCGGCCGCATCCTTCTTCCAGTAATTATGATTTCGCTTCAGCAGCAGCTCGACACCGGGCTTGTAACTATCGAGTGCGAATGGCCCCAGCGATGCCCTTGGCGATTGTGAGGAAACAATGGCGAGGTCATCGAATAACCGCTCAATGCCTGAAACGGGAGCCCCGAAGGTAAACGTGATCTTGTTTGGACCATTCACGGCAACTTTGGGAACAATCCCGCCGACCGTAAACGTATCGGCAACGGGAGATCGCAGGGCAGGGTCGACTACGCGTGCCATCGTTGACACCACGTCTGTCGGCGTGAAGCGCGTTCCATCCGAGAAAACGAGTCCGCTCCGCAGTTCGAAGGTGATTGATCGGTTGTCGGCTGAGACTGTCCAGGATTGCGCCAAATCTGGCTCCACTTCCTGCGTTAGCCGGTTCACGCGGATTAATACTCCGCTGGTCAGATACCGCAGTGTTTCCGCCGCGTCGTCTCCGGCCGCCAGCGGATTCAACGTTTTCGGTTCATGATGCAGGACAAAACGCAGTTCGCCGGTGCCAAAAACAGGCAGGCAGAACAGTGCCGCCGCCACACACAACCGCATGATCATGCTGTTGCGGCCTCTTGCTTTGCAGGACGGCTCAGTTGGAAAAGAACCATCACAAGCGATAGCAGAACGATAGGAGCAAACACCCAATATTCATGCCACTGCGGAGCTGTTTGCAGTTCTTTCAGCAGGTTTCCCCAAGAAGGCATGGGCTCCGCCACTCCCAGGCCAAGCAGCCCCAGGCTCGCCTCGCCAAGAATGAACGCCGGAACGGAGATCCAGAATTGCGCCAGTAACACCGTACGCAGATGAGGCAGCAGATGCCGCAGCCACAGCCTGCCCGGATTGCATCCAAACGCGTGCGCGTACAACGCAAATGGTGAGTTGCGAACCTGTAGCACGGCCGCGCGGATTACGCGCGCACCTGCCCCCCACCCCAGCAGGCCCATCAAGCCGAACGTAATCAGAATGGATGTGGAGGGCCCCGTGTTCAGGGGAAGTACTGCCCGCACAGTGAGGAACAAAAACAGCCATGGCAAAGACAGAAACAGGTTGCTGGCCGCTGTGACCACCCGGTTCCACCATCCTCCCGCCAAAGCGGCCGAGCCTCCGGCAAGCAACGCAATCAGCAGGGCTAACGCAGCTGCCGCGGGAGCCAGCAAAAGCGATACGCGCGTCCCATACAGGAGCCTCGACAACCGGTCCCTGCCCAGGTGATCCGTACCCAGCAAAAACTTAGCGTTCGGGGGGCTATCGGTTTCTAGCCGGAACTGCTGTTCGTAGCGTGCGGGTGCAAGCCAGGAGGAACACACCGCAGCAAGAAACAGACCGCTGAGCAGTGCTAGCGACGCGTACCGGATCACACCCTGAATTCCTCTCACGCTCCTCACGCTGGCAGCCCCGCCCGCGGATTTCCTAACCATTCCGCCAAGCCGTTGACCGCGACAGTGATCGCCGTAACCAGCAGCGTCAGTGTTACCAGCACCGGCAGGTCACGGGAAAGCGCCGCTTTCCAGGCAAGCTGGCCAATGCCGGGGATATCGCATACCACCTCCACGGGAATGAGCGCGCCAAACGCAATGCTGAAGGAAACGCCCGCTAAGGCGAGCAAAGGAGGCAACGCCGGTTTCGCAATATAGCCGCGAAAAATCGTACTTTCCGCAATCCCGCGGGCCCGTGCCGCCACCACCCGAGGTTCCGCCCGTGCACTCTCGAATAAGTCGCGGGCGTACCGGAAGACTCGGGGAAACACAGCCATCGCCAGCACCATAAACACCGGTCCCCTCGCCAGAAAAATCAAAAGGGCGAATACCGCAGCCGGTAAAGATAGCGCCACCGCTGAAAGTGTCTCCGCTCCATAATCCAAAACGCGCCAACGAAAGTATGCCGCCGCCCCCGCCAGCACCAAACCCGCCAGCCATCCCAGCACCAACCCTTCACCGATCAGCCACAAGGTCACTGCGGCGCGGGAGCTGATCAACTCACGAACCGGAACGTCATAAGATCTTGAAACGCCAAAATCGCCGTGCATGGCCTGAACAAGATATCGGCCATAAAATCTCAGGACATTAGCATCTTTTGAATTTTCATTCGCTATTCTCATCACTGTTGCATCGGAATACCGGGCATCCAGCGTACGCTCATCGGTTTCGTAACCCGGGCCAAAACGAATTAGCGCCGAACCTAAGAAACCCGCGATCAGCAGCGTCAGCAACGCGCTAACCAAAAACCGCAACAGCGCGGAAAACGCTCTCTTGCGGCGCATCGCTAAATTATGCCTGTTTTACGAAGCTGCCGGTATGCCGGCATTCATCCGCTCGGAAGCGGACGAAGGTTCGCTTTCCAAGCGTGGCTGCATACGCGCCTCAACTTTCGCCAGCTTCGC
>JAYTGM010000053.1:0-18920 GCA_043733425.1 Terriglobia bacterium | reverse complement strand
GATGCGCGATGGGGCCGTAGATTTCGAGAGTCTCGCGGGCGATGCGCTCTTTGCGCTTGGGGGAGAGCGCGCCGAGAGTGCGCATATTATGAAGACGGTCCGCCAGTTTGACCAGAATGACGCGCAGATCTTCCGTCATGGCGAGCAGCATCTTTCGAAAGCTTTCCGCCTGGCGCTCTTCGGCGGAAAAGAAATCGAGTTTGGTGAGCTTGGTGACGCCGTTGACGATTACCGCGACATCGGGTCCGAAAAGCTTGCGAACCTGCTCGATGGTGACGCTGGTATCTTCGACGACATCGTGGAGCAAGCCTGTCTGGATAGAAGCGAGATCCATACGCATTTCGGCCAGGATCTGCGCGACGGCAAGAGGGTGCGAGAGATAGGGCTCACCAGAATCGCGAAGCTGCTTCTTATGATGATCGGCGGCAAACCGGTAGGCGAGTTCAATGGGTTCGATGCTATCGGTGGGGCGGTAGGAACGAAAGGTCTGGATGAGCGTGGAGAATTGCTCTTCCAACGGATCGACGGGAAGAGTGTTCAAGGGTGCGGCAGATGGAGTGGGAATCCCCGGCGTTACGGAGAGCACAGTTTTAGTTTAGCGTAGCTGATGGTTGCTTGTGTGAGACGCAAAACGCGCGAGCCGGATAGACCGGACTCGCGCGCTTTCAAAGCGGTATCTTGATTTTATTTAGCGGGAGCAGGACCGTTTTGAGCGGCCTTCTCTTTCCTTTCTGCGTTAGCCTTCTTGGTTTCCATCGACTTAGCTACCCAGGAATCCGCGATTTCAGACTGCTTTTTGTAATCCTGAGGCGTGTCGAGAAGGTCGGCACGATAGCGGATCAGCAGGTTAAGGAAAGACATCGCGTCATCATAGTTCGGATCGATCTGGAGAGCTTTTTCCATATCTGCCTTGCCTTGATCGAGTTGCGGAAGCCATATAGCTTTCAGCTCTTCCCGCCTTTTTTTGTCTTTGAGAGGACCGGGTTCGTCGGCGCGCATTCCCATTTTGTGGCGTTCGGGAATATCCACCTGATACCACTTAGTCCAGGCGATCACGCCCAAAGTGTAATATGCTTCTTTGCTATTCGGATCGACGGCGATCACTTTGCGATTCCACTCCGCCGCCTCATCGAACTTTTTTTGATTGAAATAAATGGAAGCGATGGATTTCAGCGCGAGTTGATCTTTAGGGTCTCTTTCGAGCACTTTGTTGAACTGTTCTAGCGCGGCCTGGGCGAACTTGTTGTTCTCCGCCGATTCGGCACCCGGGATCCACATGCTCATGTAAGACATGGCGAGATAGAGCCGGGGGGTTGACCAATTAGGATCAAGCTCAGTGGCAATCTTGAAGTGATCGACCGCTTTAGAATACTGAGTGGCTTTGAAGGACTGGACGCCTTGATTCAGGTTGTCGCGAGCTTTCAGGTAGCTGCAGCCAGAGGAGAAAAGGACAGCGGAACCCAAGGCGCTGGCGAGCAGGAATTGCTTTGCGCGCATTACTTACCTTCCTCCACTTTGGGAGTCATGAGGCCGACTTTATCGATGTTGGCGCCGTGGGCAATGTCGATTGCGCGGGCAACAGTTTGGAACTCAAGATCGGGATCGCCCTTGATGAACACAACGCGGTCCGCGCGAGTCTTGAAGATCTCCACGAGACGGGCTTCGAGACGGTCCCAGGTGATGTCTTCCTGATTGATTTTCACGTTCTTCTGTTTATCGATCTGAACGACCACGGTCCGGTCTTCAGGGGGAGGAGGAGAATTCGGAGGCGGCGGCTGAGGTGCCAGCGCTTCTAATCCCTTCGGATGGACCGGGGAAATGGCCATGAAAATAATCAACAGCACCAGCAAGATATCGATCATGGGCGTCATATTGATGTTTGACGTGACGCCGCTACCGCCGCCTAAATTCATTGCCATAAGAAAAGCTCCTTACAAAGAAATTTGAGTGCTTAGTTTGGGTTACAGACCTGCGCCAGCGGCAGACTTTGACTTATCGACAACCTGTTCAGTGAGCAGCCCGAGCTGATCGACACCCGCGGTACGAAGGTTATCTACAACATCTTCGACGACTTTATACTGGGCGCGGCTATCGGCACGAAGGTAAACCAGTTTGGACGGCTTGTTGGTCAGCAGATCTTTAACTTTTTCGCCCAACTGTTCGGGCGGAGTCAGGATGCTGCCTGGGCTGAGGAAGGTTCTGCCATCCCGGGTAATGGCCACCATAACGGCGTCTTCCTTGTCCGCATCCGCCATGGTGATGGGATTGCGGCTTTTTGCCATTTCCACGGCAACGCCCTTCGAAAGCAGGGGAGTGATGACCATAAAGATGATCAGCACCACGAGCATGACGTCAACCATGGGAGTGACATTGATGTCGGAAACGGGTGGCGGCGCTTTCTTCTTTTGCATGGATGATTGTCCTTTATGTTCGCCTTTCTTGACCGGACGTTCCTCTGAGGCCGAAGTATCCCAAGTGAGACACTTCGACCGTTTTGAGGAACTCAACTCGCGAGAGGCTGGAACGTAGTGTATTCAGCTGCTTACTTACGGAGACCGGCGATACGCTGCTGGGACCGCTTCAAGAAATAATCAATTAGCTCTGAACTGGAGTTACCCATTTCGACATCGAATGAATCGATTTTGCCGGTGAAGTAGTTGTACATCCACACAGCGGGAACGGCGACGAACAAGCCGATAGCCGTTGTGACGAGCGCTTCAGAGATACCGCCCGCGATGGCGCCGATACCGGGCGTCTTCTGGTTGGCCATTTCTTTGAACGCGTTAATAATGCCAACGACGGTACCGAATAGACCGACGAACGGCGCCGTGGAACCGATGGTGGCGAGTGTGGAAACACCGCGCTTCAGTTCAGCGTGCACAATAGCTTCCGAGCGTTCGAGCGCGCGCTGTGAGGCCGCGATCTCTTCGCCCGAAATTTCCGTCGAACTCTGATGCGCTTGAAACTCCTGCAACCCCGCAACGACAACTTTCGCGAGATGGCTCTTCTTGAAACGGTCTGCAATCTTTACAGCTTCGTCGAGCTTACCTTCGCGGAGCGCGCCGGCAACCGCGGGAGCGAACGCCCGGGACTGCTTCTTCGCCGCGTTGTAAGCCATCAGGCGATCGATCATGACACCGATCGACCACGCCGACATAATGAACATCACGATAACGACCGCTTTGGCGAGATTACCCATGTTGTTCCAGAGCGAGCGGGGGTCCCAACCGGGGGCGGCTGCTTCCTGAAGAAGCATGAACGCCCAAACCTGTGCCTGTAGAAGCATTTTTCCTTGTCTCCTGCGAGTTAATTTTAAGTACTTTTGACTGCTGTTCTAATCCGTTACTTTACTACTTACTTACGACGTTACTGATTGAGTGTAAAATTTACGTCGATGGTGGTGATAACATCCACCGGTTCACCGTTAAGAAGCGTGGGTTTATAGATCCATTGCTCCACCGCCTGAGTGGCCGCGGTCACCAGAAGCGGGTGTCCCGAGACAAACTGCAGATTCTGTATATGGCCGTCTTTGCCGATGACGGCATTGAAGCGCACCGTGCCCTGAATACGCGCTTGGCGTGCCAGCGGCGGGTAAGGAGGCTTGACCTGGCGAATAATGTTGGCAGCCTGAACGTTACCACCGACGCGAATGGAGGCCGGGGCCTTGGGCTTTTCCACAACCTTCGGGGGAGGGGGGGGGGGAGGAGCGGCTGAAGGCATGCCACCGATAATCCCGCCGAGGACGCCACCGCTGGTTCCGCCGGGGACGCCGCCGGGAACTCCACCAGGTACGCCTACGGAAGGCGGTGCCACTTCCTCTTCCTTAATAATCTTTACTTCTTTGGGGATGGTCTTAGGGGCGACCAGTACGTTCATCACCCTGACCACTTTCACCACCTTCACGGCCTGGGCCGCGGGTGGTGGCGGTGGCGGCGGCGGGGGGGGCGGGGCTACCAGCAAGCTGGTCATGTTCGCCGCCTTGATCTGCTCAAAATAAATGAGGGGAATGATCACCAATATCGCCACGACACCAAGCTGGATTGCAAAGGACAATAGAATTGTCCAGCTCTTATTCGTCTTCCCTACGCCTTCCACAAATGTCTGCTCAAACATTTTGGCCTCTTTCGATTTTTTTATGGTTTACCGGCATCAAGGCGAACGCGGACTTGAAACGCGGCTGAATCTGGGTTCCTAAAATTAAACGCCCTTCCGAACTTCAGTGACCGAGGGCTTTCCGGTCCCGCTTGGTTTAACTTGTGGCATCGCCTTGGATGCTGAACTGGATACGACCGGGGCTCCGACCCTTGGCGATACAGCCCGGGGAGAGGCTCCCTGGGGTGAAGCGAGCCGGCGCTTCTCCGTGAAGTCATGCCAGAAGAGTACAATCGGGCTCGCAATGAACACCGACGAATAAGTACCAACGATGATACCTACAACAAGCGCGAAAGAAAAATTATGAAGTACGGGACCGCCGAATAAAAACAAGGCGAGCACCGTAAGGAACGTGAGACCAGAAGTCATGATGGTCCTGCTCAGGGTCTGATTGACGCTCCGATTGATCACATCGTAGAGCGGCTCCCGGCGGTTCATGCGCAGGTTTTCACGAATACGGTCAAAGATGACGATGGTATCGTTCATCGAGTACCCGACGAGGGTGAGCAGAGCGGCAATGACCGTCAAATCGATTTCTTTATTAAAAAGTGAAAAGATACCGACGGTAATGATGGTGTCGTGGAACACGGCGATCACGGCACCCAGGCCGTAAATCCACTCGAAGCGAAAGGAAATATACGCGAGCATACCGGCAAGCGCAAGGAGCGTGGCGCGGATGGCATACTTGCGAAGATCAGAACCGACCTTCGGGCCCACGAAGTCAACTTTCTGAAGAGCGAAGGGAGCAAGGTCGCACTCTTGCTCCAGGGTACGAATGACAAGAGGGTTCACGCCCGGAACGGAGGAGAGCTGACTGAAATTCGAGATCACACCGGATTGCGGCGGGGTGTTGCGGAACTGAAGAATGGAGCCGATCAGCTTATCGAGCTCAGGCTCCGTCGCGGGGACGCCAGCCTTGACCAGAGGATCGCGAAGACGATCTTTCAGAGCCTGGGCACTGGCATTGTTGAAATCGAGCTTTCCGGATTCGGGATGCCCAAAGGTCTTTTCAAGGGTATCGAGTACGATTTGCCGATTGCGCGTTGCAATTGTGTTGTCCGCGCCCTCAGTACCGATCGAGACCTGATTCTCGCCTCCAATAAATTTCTGGACGGTGGGCGCCGCGTTCAGTTTTCCTTCCAGCGCGGCGCGGATTTTCGCTTCATCCGGAGCTTGCGCAAACTTGTAAGTCATCACGGTGCCACCCTGAAAATCGATACCGTAGCGGGGACCTCCTTTTACAAGGAGACTCACCAGACCTGCCGCTGTCAAAATAAGCGACGCGATGATGAACGGCCATTTTTTGCCGAGAAAATCGAAATTCGTATTTCTGAATAATTCCATTCGTTACTTGTGCCTGCCTGTACGTTCCAGCGGGCGGACTCTTGCGTCTAAGTTTACTGACACCGTTCCCCCGCGTCTTGTTCCCAAAATTTTTGTTCTAAACCCAACCGCAATCGGCCGGCGCTACATTACGGAATATCAGCTTTAAAAAGCTATCACAACGCGTTCTTAGATGCTGAGCGTGGTTACCTGCTGCTTGCGTGAAAGCTCATATTCAAAAATCACCTTCGAAACGAAAACGGCGGTGAAGACATTGGCAACAAGGCCAATTACGAGTGTGACGGCAAAGCCCTTTACAGGGCCGGTGCCAAAGAGAAATAGAAAGAGACAGGAAACGATCGTTGTGATGTGTGTATCGACAATGGTCCACCACGCCTTCCCGAAGCCAGCATCGACAGCGGCTACGACATTCTTGCCGGAGCGTAATTCCTCACGGATTCTTTCGAAGATGAGAACGTTACTATCGACAGCCATACCGATGGTGAGGATTATTCCGGCTATGCCGGGCAGTGTAAGCGTCGCGTGAAAGTAGGACAGAGCTGCAATCAAAATGACCGTATTTAAAAGCAGGGCCAACACCGCATTGATGCCGCTGAGCTTGTAATAGACAAGCATGACGATGATGACGGCGGCGAGACCCACAAGACCAGCGATCAGACCCTGATGGATGGAATCGGCACCGAGGGAAGGGCCCACCGTTCGTTCTTCCAGATATTGAATGCCCGCGGGAAGTGAGCCCGAACGCATGACGAGAGCCAGATCCCCTGCTTCCTGTTCGCTGGCGAGGCCTGTTATGCGCCCGGAATCGCTGATGGCGGAGTTGATGGTGGCAACGCTGCGAAGAGTTTTATCAAGGACGACACCAAGCTTTTTGCCAATATTTGAACCAGTAAACTGCTCAAAGCGGCGTCCGCCATCCTGAGAAAGTGTAAAACTTGCTTCCCATTTGCCGACTTCATCGCGGGAGGGACGGGCGTTGCGAAGATCCTGGCCCGTCACGACGGGGGAGCGGGAGCAGAGATACCATTCCCCGCCTTGGCCGCCGCCGCGGGGATAGTTGAGCAGTTCGGTATTTAGGGGCAGAATGCCGCCTTTCTGCGCGAGTGCCGCCTCCTTGCTCTGAAAAGGACCTTCATCCACCTGCACGATGGAAAGCTGCGCCACCTGGCCGATAATGTCTTTCACGCGCGCCGGATCGTCAATGCCCGGCAACTGGACCAGAACTTCGAACTCACTATCCGCCCGCCCCTGCTGCTGTACCGAGGGTTCCGCCAAGCCGATTGCATCGACGCGGGTTTTGATGGTTTCAATGGATTGCTCAACGGCCCGGCGCTTGATATCGATCAGTTCGCTGGGTTTGAGGTTCATGCGGAAATCGTTATTCGCGATCGAAGTGAGAATCCACTGGGGGTAGTGTTCCGCCACGAAGGTCCGGAACTGCGCGATGCGGTTCGCATTTACGCTATGGACGTTGACCTGAACCGTGTCGGCTGTTGCGATGGTGGTGGGGTCGTTGCGATCGGCCGCCGTGAAATCCACATTGCCCTTGCGGCGCTCTTCCCCGAGCGAATCGACAACCTGCTGGGCGATGCCCTTGATGGCGTCCTGAACCTGTACCTGAAGGACAAGCTGGCTTCCGCCGCGCAGATCGAGACCGAGGCGGATGTTCTTTTCGATATTCTGCTTCAGTTCCGCGCCGGAGCGGGGGAAGCCGATGATGCCAAAAATACAGAGCAGGATGGTTGCGACGATAACGATTGTTTTAAGGGTTAGGTTCTTCTGCATGGGAGCAAAGTTCTGATTTTTGAAAAAGTTCGGGTTGTGAAATTACGCTTTCGGGATCACGTCCAGCGGGGTGACCAGGGAGGACACGGAGGCGCGGGAAAATTGAAGTTTGATGTTGTCCGGTTTCACGCGAAGAATTAGCGTATCACCATCGATAGAAGTGATGTTGCCAATGAGGCCGCCGGTGGTGACAACCGCGTCACCAGTCTTCAGGCCTTCCAGCATGTTTTTCTGATTCTTCTTCTGCTTTTGCATGGGCAGGAACAGAAGAAAATAGAAAATGCCGAAGATGACTACGATCGGCAATGCTTGTACGAAGGGTCCAAGCGGGCTTGAACTGCTCTGGAGGAGAACGGCTGGTAGAGGTAGGTAATGCGGCATTTACGAGATTTGTGGAGGGGTGCTTTGTGAAGCGCGGAGATAAGCCGGGAAGTTACCCAAGATGATAGACTGCCTGATCTCCCTCATGATGTCAAGGTAACGCTTGATATTGTGCAGGGTGGCAAGGGTGGAGAACAGAATTTCACCCGCCTGAAACAGATGACGCAGATAGGCGCGCGAATGGGTACGGCAGGTGTAACAGTTGCAGAGTTCGTCAATCGGACGGGGGTCATCGCGAAAACGCGCATTTTTGATGCTGATGCGCCCGGCACTTGTGAAAAGCGACCCATTGCGGGCGTTTCGGGTGGGCAAAACGCAATCCATCATATCGATGCCGCGTGCCACGTACTGGGGCAGTTCCTCGGGCATACCTACACCCATGGCGTAGCGCGGGCGGTCCGGGGGGAGAAGGTCTTGCGAGGCTTCCACCATTTCAAGGCTTACCGGCCTCGGTTCGCCCACGGATAGGCCGCCGACCGCGTAGCCATCGGCGTCCAGTTCGAGTAACTGTTCGGTACATTCGCGGCGCAGATCGCGGAACATAGAACCTTGCACGATGGGGAAGAGCGCCTGGCGCTTCGGAAGTTCGTTTTGGCGCTTGCGGTAATGTTCGTAACCGGCCCTAGCCCATCTTACGGTCCGTTCGGTGGAGGTTCTTGCCTGTTCGTAGGTGACCGGGTAGGGCGGGCACTCATCGAGCATCATGAGGATATCGCTGCCGAGAGCGAGTTGGACGTCCACGGTGGAGGCCGGGGTGAAGAGGTGCGTATCGCCGTTCAGGTGGCTTTGGAAGCGCACGCCTTCTTCGGTGATGGTGCGGATATCGCTCAGACTGAAGACCTGGAATCCGCCGGAATCGGTCAGGATGGCGTTGGGCCAGTTCATGAAGCCGTGAAGGCCGCCGAAACTTTCGATCAGCTTGTGGCCGGGGCGGAGGAACAAATGATAGGTATTGCCAAGCAGGATGGGGACGGCCAGGTCGTCTAGCAGATTTTTGCGGGATAGGCCTTTGACGGTGGCTTGCGTGCCGACGGGCATGAAGACGGGGGTGGGGATATCGCCGTGAGCGGTGTGAAGCGTTCCGGCGCGGGCTCCGGTGACTGGGCAGCGGGCTTGTTCGGTCCAGGTAATTTGGCGCAATCCTTCAGTGTACGTGCGGGAGGAAGACGGGGAGAGGCGCACGTACGTGAAGGAAGATGCAAAGCTCCGACACCGTGCGCGGAAGATCCTGCTAAAAAACACGCGCGGGTTGGCTTTGCGTGAACTGAGGGGCGGCCCTCTTTACGCTGGCGGGACTTCAAACTTTAGAAAACAATATTGAAGAAGAAGTGAATCGCATGCCAATCGATATAGATATTCGTGAGCACCGGATTATCGGGCCTCCGCTTTAAGAGGAGGATCGCCGGATTGTCCGCAAGTAAATCCATAAGCGGTTCGGGCTCATACCAGATTCGGCGGAAGCGCAAATCGCGGGAGCCGCGTACCGGGATTTAGATAATTTCCTGGACCGTTCAATGTACCCTCGAACCATCGAAGAGATCCTTGCGATAGATTAGTTGGCATGGTTCGCAAATTTTTACCCACCATCGCACTGGCACTGCTTCCCGCCGCATACTGGATGGGCATGTCACACTCTGCCCAGGCCCAGCCCAAGACGCGCGTTTTCGAAATGCGCACTTACACGACAAATGAAGGAAAGCTTCCTGATTTAGAGAAGCGGTTCCGCGATCATACGATGAGCATTTTTGGGCATCATGGGATGACCAACATTGCCTACTGGGTGCCGCAGGACGCACCGAAATCGCAGAACACGCTGATCTATGTGATTGCGCACGAGAGCCGCGATGCCGCCAAGAAAAACTGGGACGATTTCCGGAACGATCCCGAATGGAAGAAGGTAGCGGCGGAATCGGAAGCGAACGGGAAAATTGTCAGCAAGGTGGAGAGCGTGTTCATGGACCCCGCCGACTTTTCACCTATGAAGTAAGTTAGTTGGGCGTGGCCTGCTCGTAGGTATCCGGCAGTTGATTGGCATAGAACAGCGGGGCGGGGAAGCCGGCAACATTCATGGGCTGCCCGGTGTGAGTCGCAATGGCAATGGCATCCCACATTTCCTCCGCGGAAAGGCGGCGGGGACTGTGACGCGCAAAATCTCCGGCATAAAGGCAAAACGTTCTACTAAGTTGTCAATGGCAGAAAGGTGACTTTCACGATTCCGAATGCCTGCAGGATCCCCCGGATATCGCGTTCGGCGTTTCTTTGCGCATCATTCAGGATGCCCATCTGCAGAGCGGCGGCGCGCACCTGTTGCAGGGCTTCCATCCGCGCGTTGTGTTCCAGATCTTTATCCGGAGCTACCCAGGGTGTCCACCAGGTGACGCGCCGGTCCCATACCTTGGTGTTCTTCTCTTCAAGAAAAGTCTCGGTAAGATGCGCGGGATGGAGGCGGATGCGCGCCTCCGTGCGGGATAGCATGGTGACATCGCTGGCGTTCAGTTCCCCTAGATCGACTCCCGCCAGGACGCGCGCTTCAACCAGCAAGAGAATGGATTCCGAACCGAAGGGCTCACGCTTCTGGTTGAGCCCTACAACCTTCTGAACCGCGTATTTCACGGTGACTAACTCATTCAGTTGGCGCACCTCGCGCAGAACGGCGGAGGCGTCTAGCGTTCGATGAAAAAGAGAAGCGCCCGGTCCGCAGAACCGTGAGGTGGCCAGAAGGATGAGAAGGCAGGACGTGCTGAGAAACGCGACGACGCGTGCCATAGATTACACCGCCTTCGCCAGCACATCTTCGACAGAAGGTTTACCGCGCTGGGCGTAGCGGATAAGCCCGGTCGGGCCGATCAGATACACGGTTCGTTTCACAATAAGCCCCCCTGCGTGATAGAGAGACCCGACCTTCTGTCCAGAATCGACCAGCAAGGGAAACGGCAGCTTGTTCTTTTCGCGGAAGCCGGCGTGACTAGCCGCATTGCCGGGATTGATGCCGAACACGACAGTATTCCGCATTTTGGCTTGTTCCCACCGGTCACGGAATTCGCAGAGCTGGGCGCGACAGACTGGAGTGTTGTCGCCGGGGTAGAACACCAGCACAACATTCCTGGGGCGCAGCGCCTTCAGGTGAACGGGTGTACCAGCTTCGTCAGGCATCGTAAAATCCGGTGCTTCACTTCCCACAAGCAGTGGGTCACTAAAAAACCATCCCATGCCCTTAATTGTCGCGTTTAACGGCTCAGAAAAAAACTTGATTCCGATGAGCTGTTTTGCCGCATTTTTACGCTTTCGTCGATGATCGGTGTTGTTAGCCGGTTGAGATGGCAGAGTTTTTGGGGTTCCGCATCCGCGGAAACTGCCCAACACGCACCGGTATAACCTGGTTTCCTCCCCAAATTCGGATGTCCGGTGCGGTTCTTTTTTTCCACTCACGCGGTAAAGCTGGTGGTTTCTTCGTCGCTGTCGAGCGGTTCATTCAGGTGATAGTAGTAAGTCACCAAACCGGCGGCAATCAGGAAGAGCGCCACAATGGCACTCCAAATCAGTACGCGAGAGCGCGCTTCCCTGACCGAGACCGCGGTAAGTTTGACCACAGCCGCGGCAAGCCCGAAAGCAAGAAGAAACTTGAAGAACCAGGGCATGAGATCGAGATGCGCCTGGCCACCCACTTCTCGCCACACCTCAAGCGCGGCAACCAACGCCACCAGAAATTCTATTGCATAAAGCACGCGGAGGAGTCGCAGGGCCATTAGGTCCGATACCCAATGTTACGCTAATGTCACTGGTGGTAATCGGGAACAAATAGCCGCCGGGCAACGTTAATCAATCTAATGAGCAAGGATCTGGAACACGGTAGCGCAGGGCGTTTCGGCTACGACCTGGCAAACGCACTTGGGCTCGCCTGGAGTTCTATACGGGCCCACAAGCTGCGCAGTTTTCTGACATTGTTGGGCATTATTATCGGGGTCGGATCGGTGATTATTGTGGGATCGGCGATTGAGGGGTTGGGGGCCTATGCCGAAGCCAGCACCGCGAAGGCGTTCGGCAGCGATTCCTATATGGTGGGGCAGGTAATTACCGCTAACGGGCGGAAAGAGTTTTTTGAAAAGATGAAGCGCAATAAGGCGTTGCAGCTTGCCGATGAGCGCTACCTGCGATCTGTAAATGGAGACACCAACCTCTACAGTCCCTACCGAAACCGGAACGCCGACACGAAGCGGGAAGGCAATATCAGTGAGGGCACCAGCATTCTGGGCGTCAGTTCCACGTTAGCGGAAATACGCAGCATCAAAGTGGTGGAAGGCCGTTTCTTTACCGATCAAGAGGAGTTGACCAAGTCCGCGGTGGCGGTGATTGGCGATGAAACGAAGACCACGCTGTTTCCCGACGGGGGGTCGCCGCTGGGGAAAGAAATCAAACTGAGCGGGATTGATTTCACAGTAATCGGAGTACAGGAAAAACTGGGTTCGGCATTCGGCCGCAGCCAGGACAACGTTGCCTATATTCCGGTGACCACGTTCGGACGCCTTTACGGCCCTGGAACGGGTATGCCGATTTTCGGCAGGGCCCGTCCCCAAACGGGGATGAAAATGGACCAGTCCGTGGACATGACACGGGTTGCCCTCCGCACCCGCTTTCACCAGAAGCCTGGCGAGACCGACAAATTTGATTTACTGACCCCGGACGCGATCCGTGGGTTTATCGATCAGCTTCTGGGGCTGGTGACCGTGGTTGTGATTCCCGTAACTTGTATCTCACTGGTGGTGGGCGGCATCGTCATTATGAATATCATGCTGGTGAGCGTCACGGAACGAACCCGCGAGATCGGTATCCGAAAGGCTCTGGGGGCACGCCGCAGCGACGTCATGATGCAGGTGCTGATTGAAAGCGTGGTCATGTCCGTGATGGGCGGTCTGCTGGGGGTGGCGCTAGGAGCGGGTATCACGGAGATCATGGCGCAGGCCTTTGCGATCAATCTGCGAATTACCTGGCCTTACGTTTTACTTTCCTTATTCGTTTCGAGCGCGGTAGGCATCGCCTCCGGCTGGTATCCAGCGTCACGCGCTTCCAAACTGGACCCGATTACTGCACTGAGGGCTGAGTAGCCGCTATGAATATCAGCCCGATTCAGAATACGAAGATGGCGCTATCGGCCGTCTGGACGAATCGGTTCCGCTCTCTGCTGACGATTCTGGGCATTGTAATCGGGATTACGACCGTAGTATCGGTCGCGAGTCTTCTGACTGGTTTGCGGAAGGGTATCGTCGTATTTTTCGAAGAGCTTGGGCCTGACAATGTCTTCATCAATCGTTACTCAGGCTCCCCGGATAGCAACGGAAGCGAAAAGGAGCGAAAGCGAAGACCGATACGGATAGAATACGCGTCGATGCTGGCTAATCAGGCGTCCACGTTGATGGATGTCGGGCTTTCGATGTTTATCCCGAACGTCTCTAACGGCAGGCCCGTCACCGCGAAAGTGCCGGGATTCGAGACCGATTCGCTGAACATCAACGCCTCGACGCCTAACAATGCGTCTCTAGCCCCGCGCGATTTCGAGGCGGGCCGCTATTTCACCCAGGAGGAAGATAACCGGGCGGCGCACGTGGTGGTGGTGGGGCACGATCTTGCGAATGCTCTGTATCCAGACGGGCGCGCGGTGGGCAACACGCTGATGTTGGACGGGGCGGAGTACACGGTCGTCGGCGTATTTGCGAAGGCCAAGGGCGGCTTCTTTGGGCAATCGCCGCAGGACACTGTCATCACCATGCCGTTTCACACAGGTCAAAGCCGCTATCCGAACGTGGATCGCATTCAGATCACGTGTAAAGCAAAGCCCGGATTGCGGAAAGATGCCTACGCCGAAGTGCAGGGAATCATGCGGCGTATCCGGCGATTGCCGGGCACCACACCCGACGATTTTACGCTTGCGACGCCCGACCAGATTATTCAGCAGTTTGACAATATAACGGGCTTGATCGGCTTGGTGGCGATTGCGATTTCAGCCCTGGGGCTGCTGGTGGGAGGCATCGGCGTGATGAACATCATGCTGGTGAGCGTCACGGAACGGACTCGTGAAATCGGGGTGCGAAAAGCGATTGGCGCGCGGCGCAGGGATATTGTCGGACAGTTTCTGCTGGAGGCGATGACGCTGACCGGTATCGGCGGTCTGCTCGGAATTTTAATCGCCGTACTGGTGACGTTGCTGGTTAACGTGCTGGTGCCATCTTTACCATCTGAGGTGCCAGGCTGGGCGGTGATTGCGGGCTTTACGAGTTCGGTGGCAGTGGGTTTGTTTTTTGGTACGTGGCCGGCAGTAAAGGCTTCGCGGCTTGACCCGGTGGAAGCGCTACGGTACGAATAAGACTATGGAAAATTCGTCTCTTACCGTTACGATCGATCGCACGCTTTGCATTGGAGCAGCCGCGTGCCTGGCTGCCGCGCCTGAATATTTTGAACTGGACGAAGAGAATATTGCGGTGACTAAGGTCGCAAATCCGATTTTTGCCAACACCGAGGCCGCAAAGCGGGTTCGCGATGCCGTGGATAGCTGTCCAACTGGAGCTATCCACGTTGCAGTCACTGCGTTAGGTTAAGCGGGAATTACCACTTCCCGATCAGCGGTTGTTCGCCGGCGTTACCGCCAAAACCGATGAAACGGTCCTGGCCCACGCCGGTTCCATCAAAACTGCCATTGCCATTGTAATCGAGCGCCCAGAATCCGCGGAGGTAGAAACCGACTTTGGATCTGCCATCTCCGTTCCAATCGCCTACGATCGGAATTTCACCGGCGTTTCCACCGAAGCCGTAGAACTTATCGCCACCAACGCCGGTTCCGTCATAGACTCCGTTGCCGTTGTAATCGAGAACCCAGAAGCCGTTGCGGTAGATGCCGATTTTGGAAAAGCCGTTACCGCTCCAATCTCCCACCACGGGCCGGTCAGCCGCCGTATAGCTGATGTAAGGATAGAACTTATCCGCGGCTGTATATGTGCCGTTGCCATCGTAATCGAGTACGAAATTGCCGTTGTAGAAGACGCCAACTTTAGTGCGGCCGTCATGATTCCAATCGCCCAGGATGGGGAACTCGTTGGCATTACCGCCAAAACCGTAGAAGCGGTCTTGCCCGGGGCCCGCGCCGTCGAACGTGCCATTGCCATTGTAATCAAGCGCCCAGGAGCCGCCTTTATAGAACCCGATCTTGGTGCGTCCGTCTCCATTCCAATCGCCGACTACCGGCACGTATCCGCTCGCAGTGGTGCCTCCAAAGCCATAGAACTTATCGTTTGCGGCGGTTCCATCGTAGTCGTAAACACCGTTGCCGTTGTAGTCGAGAATCCAAAAGCCATTGCGATAAATCCCGACTTTCGTCCGTCCATTCCCGTTCCAATCGCCTACGACTGCGATATCGCCGGGCTGCTGATTGACATAGAAAAAGAACTTATCGGCGGGAGGAGCTTCGTAAGCGCCGCTGCCATTTGCATCCAGAACGAAGTTCGAGTTAAAGAAGTAACCCACATTTGTTTGAGTGGAGGTGGTCCCGGCAGTATTCGTCAACGTAAATGTGGCCGAGAGTGAACCGGAAGTGGCAGTCACGTTATAAGTTCCCGTGGTACCGTTTGCCGTGAACGCAGTTGCCGTGGCAACACCGCTGCCGTTTGTGACCACTGTAGTGCTGCCGGAGAAAGATCCGCTTGCGCCCGACGCGGGAGCGGAAAAGACAACAGGGACCCCGCTCACTGGAGTTCCGACGCTATTGGTAACGACAACCTGGGGCGGGGTGGCGAAGGATGTATTCACGGCCGCCGACTGGGAATTTCCGGCGCTGATTGCAATCGCATCCGGCTGGGCGGAAGAATTTTGAACATTCTGAACGGGGCTGGAAAGCTGTTGAATCTGTACATCAGCGGAATTGTAGAAAGTTAGACGCAGTTGAGCGCCCGGTCCGGGAAGGTCAGGGACCAGCATAAGATAGCTGCTGAAATCACCAAGGTGCGAAACGATGTTTTTGGTGCTGCTGCCGATCAGATCGATGGTGACGTAGTCTGTATTCTGCGGAGCGATCCATTCCACCAGCGCCGGTGTGCCGATAAAAAGATTGCCGGCCGAAGCAGGCGAGGTGAGTACTGAATTCGGAGAAGCGCGAACGGTAAACCAGCCATCGGTTGAATCGCTATATCCGCCATAGGCGATGCGCACGGAGGCGCGGTTTGAACTGGTGACTTGGGTGGGTAGCGTGTAAGAGTCAGCAGTTATGCCGGTTGCAATTGCTGTGAAAGCCTGGGAATCGGAATAACGGACGTACACGTCCACGGAGAGCACGTTTGAAGTCTTCTTCCACGCCACGCGCAGAGGGATGGTGGAATCGATGACCAGATTGGATTGGGGCGAAAGCAGTACCAGATCCGGGGGGGTGATCTGGAAAGCCGCGCCAACACTGGTGCGACCGGTCGAAGTACCGCCGGAAGTTTTACAATCGGCCCGCACCTTGTATGTGCCTGCTGCTACGGCATTAACATTCCAGCGATAGAACCCCGAATCCGGACTATTCGAAGCAATGGTACTTACAACGCTATTGGAGCCATCGACAAGAAATAGGTCCACTGCAACGCAACCTTGCGACGACCACGAGATGGTTTTCTGAGTGGAAGCGGCCAAATACGAGCCAGCACTGGGGAGGCGCACGGCAATGCTGTAGTTTTTCCCCAGGTTCTCTGAAGAATAGGGGTACCGGTCATTCACGGGATGGCCGCTATTCTGATCGGTGATATTTGTGTACTGAGGGGAGCCGGTACTGGGATTCGCACTGAAACCGGTGAAATCTGAGTAGTAATTCCCGCCCAGAGTGGTGGAACCGGAATCGAACTGTGCGGAACTGTCCGTGTTCAGAAGATGCGCAACAGTGTTGATGTGACGGTTCAAGTAAAGAACCGCACCCGTGGTGCCACCTTGAATCTGTTCGGCCTGCCGCAGATCGCGAATCACATTTGAATAGAAATTTGAATTAATAGTGCCTTTCGCCAGGATGCCCGCAATCGCGGTATTGATTTGCGCGGCATCGCCCGATATATAGTTGAACCCGAAATCATTCTGCGTTTCACTGAAGGTGTTGATGCCGCCATTTGCAGCATGGTCGTGCAGATAATTCTGCTGGATGGAGTTGAACTGCGGTGTGGTCGGGCCGCTAGCCGGATCCTTTGAAACGAACACACCGCCCTGGGGGTTATTGTGGAAGTTATTCCCTCTGACATAGTTTCCAACGGAGTTGAACAGCGCCATGCCGTTTTCCTGGGCATTACTTCCATCGTTCAGAAAGGCCAGATTGTAATTGGAATCGTAATTGAACCAGACCGAATCGGAGCCTGGTTTTACGTTAAGAGCCAGGGAATTGTTGACCACAAAATTTCGCAAGCTCTGGCGGTTGGCGCTGATGTCTTTTGTGAGGGTGACACCATTCGCCGGGTTGGTAATTACATTCTGTGCGATGTAATTATGCTGGCCGCCGTTGACGATCACCCCATCAGCGGCAAGATTCGAAATTGTATTGCCCGCAACGATGTTGTAATCGCCCCGAGTTACTCCAATTCCATGGCCGCTCCCGGAGTTCTGCACGGTGTTGTTGACGATCAGGTTACGAAGCGAACCCCCGGTAGCTCCGGGAACCACGCCCAAAGCGATGCCCACCGCATCGGTGGAAAAAACGTTGCAATATTCGATGATGGAATCGACCATGGTGCTGCCCGAGATTCCCACGCTTCCCAGATCTGTTGCAGAATTTACGGTTACCCTGCGGATGACGATCCCGGTAATCTGCGAATGTCCGGCATCGTCCTGAGCCTGAATGCCGAAGTTGTGGGTGCCCGAAATGGTTAAGCCGTCGAGAGTTACGTTTGATACCCGAATACGAATCCCAAAGGGATTGTTGCAGGAAATTACCGGGCTGGCCCCGGCCGCGGCCGCGATGGTGATCCCGGCACCGAGATCGATACAGATATTCGGATCGCCGCCGAAATGCTGCGCGCTCGAAAGCGTGTAGGTCCCTGCGTTCATGGTGATTACATCCCCATTCACGGCTCCATTCAACGCGCTGATGAGCTGCGTTTCATTCGATACGGTGGCACTGGCCGCCCAAGTAGCGGCGGGAACTGCTAAATATAAGAGGAAAGCTAAAGATTTCATAGGCCTAGAGAACTGAACTAAGATATCATGAGCATTTTGCCGGCACCCCCTCTGGAGGCGTGTATTTACAAACCTCTATAATTCTTAAAAGACCAGTGAATGAAGACCTGTTTTGACCAGAACGATCCCGATTACCCGATTTATTCAACGATGATTGCAGGCCAGCGCCGGGGCGAGCCGAATCTTCATATCGCAGCGGATGACCGGAAGTATCTGCATGCCGAGCAGAACTACGGGCGGATTCCGGGCCTGATGGCTTATTTCCGGGCGGGTTTGCAAACCAGTGACGCCGTTCAGCAGCTGATTAGCTGGCATCACGGCCGCGATGCCAAGATTGCTCGCTTTCTGGATTTTGCCTGCGGCTATGGACGCTTCACCCGTTTTCTGAAGCAAGATCTTGGCGTGGACCACGTTTGGGCGGCGGACATCCGTCCAGATGCTGTTGAATTTGTGCGGCAACAGTTTGGCGTGCAAACGATGCTTTCCACCGCTAAGCCGGAAAATTTCCGCCCCGGGCTACTCTTCGATTGCATCTACGCGGGCTCGCTCTTTAACCATCTTCCTGAAATTTCGTTCACCCGCTGGCTATGGAAACTTTATAGCCTGCTTGCGCCGGGCGGCCTGCTGATTTTTAGTGTTCATGGCGAAACTGCGATGCCGGCGGGAGTTCCAATGCCCGGGAGTGGAATCCATTTCGTTCCGACCAGCGAAATACCGTCGCCGGATCTGAAAGAATATGGCGACACGATAGTAGCCGATCGTTTTGTGGTGGGTGCAATTTGCGCCGTCACCGGGTTGCCGAATCACAAAAGGATTCAGCAAGGCCTCAGTTTTTCCCAGGATTTTTACGTGGTGGCTAAAGGCAAGTTGAAGGATGGGCCGGTTCCTTTTCAATTCGGGCCGATCGGTTGCGTTGATTTTGGGCGGTGGACAGATCCAGGGTGCCTGAAGGTTTCAGGTTGGGCGTTTGACAAGACCCCCGGTGAGCACGTTGTGAAGATTGAAATTTACTACGGAGGCGTGTTGCGGGGTGACTGCCAAATCACAGGATACCGGCCGGATGTCGCCGCGGTTTTAGGATGTTC
>JAYTGM010000052.1:0-7682 GCA_043733425.1 Terriglobia bacterium | reverse complement strand
TCGAACCAATAGTTCGCAAGAACAGCAAAAAGATGATGGGCTGGGATGAAATTTTAGGTGCAGAACTAACCAAGAGCGCCGTCATCCAGTCCTGGCGCGGGCAGAAATCGCTCGGCGATGCCGTCGCTCAGGGCTATCAGGGATTGCTCTCTTCCGGCTACTATCTCGATCTTGCGCAGCCCGCGCGCCAGCACTATCTGATCGATCCAATGCTCGATCCGAAAACTGGTCAACTGGTCTCGCTCAGTGCCGAACAGCAGAGCCACATCCTGGGCGGCGAAGCTTGCATGTGGAGCGAGTACGTCAGTCAGGAAACAGTCGATTCGCGCATCTGGCCGCGCACTGCCGCCATTGCGGAACGCCTCTGGTCGCCTGCATCGGTCCGCGATGTCGATTCCATGTATGCCCGCTTGGAACAGGTAAGCCGCAACCTGGACAGTGTCGGAGTTGTGCACAATGCGGTCTACCCGGACATGCTACGCCGCCTTGCACCGGATGCTGATTTGCGGACACTCGCCGATGTAGTAGAGCCTGTGAAAGGCTATGCCCGCAGCAGCAGCGGCATCAAATACACGCAGCAGACTCCTCTCACCCGATTGGTGGACGCCGCGCGGCCCGAAAGCGATGCTTCCCGTCATTTTGCGGCTGACGTTGCCTCGCAAAACTGGAAGGCAGTGCGGTCGGCACTCACCACGTGGAAGACTTACCATCTGCCGAACGCGCCAGGGGTTCAGGAAGCCGCTCCAGTGGCGCGCAACCTGAATAGTCTCGGTGCTATCGGGCTTGAAGCCCTCGCTTATAAGAAAGGTGCCAAGCCACCTCCCGCCGGGTGGGTGTCTTCAAAACTGATCGAGCTTACCGCCATGAAGAAGCCGCATGCCGAATTGCTGCTGATGCCGGTGGATGCTGTCATGGCGCTGGTGAAATCGCTAAACTGAAACTGATGAGCGAAGAACGAATGTCCATGATGCCGCCAGCCACTTTCGAGTTCCTGGTTTTCTCCCTCCGCACGCAAGCGGAAATGAACATGGGCCTATACAATTTCGGCGGTGAAGAAGAGCGCGGGGAACCGAACCTGGATCTGGCCCGCCATGCGATCGACCTGCTTGGCGTGATCCAGGAAAAAACCAAAGGGAATTTGTCCCTGGAAGAAGATCGCCTGCTCAGCAACTCCTTGACAGAGCTCCGCTTCCGGTTTGTACAGGCGTCGGCCAAAACCACCGCAAGCGCAATTGAACAACCTGTGATCGTAGCCCCCGATGGATCGGACCCGAATGAGGACGCACCGCGGATCATCATTCCGTGAAAATCACCGTCCTCGGAAGCGGCACCAGCTCCGGCGTGCCTATGATCGGGTGCCAGTGCGCTGTCTGCACCTCAACCGATCCGCGCGATAACCGCCTCCGTCCTTCCATCGCTATTCAACACGGCGAGAACACCTATATCATCGATACCTCGCCTGATTTCCGCTATCAGGCGCTACGGGCGAAACTCCCGCGAGTCGATGCCATTCTCTTTACCCACTCGCACGCCGACCACATCATGGGCCTTGACGACGTCCGCCCTTTTAACTTTCACCAGGGCGGCCGCATTCCGCTTTACGGTGCGGCGGACACCATCGCTACCGTGCGCACCGTCTTCCATTACATCTTCGATGTGCAGGCGAAAGCATCGTTCGTGCCCCAGCTCGATACCTACGTTCACAACAGCAGAATCGTGGATGTTCTCGGGCTGGAGTTCCAGCCGATCCGCGTTCTGCACGGCAAACTGGCGATCTATGGATACCGCTTCGGCAATGCTGCTTACTTGACCGACCACAGCACCATTCCGGAAGAATCCATGGAGCAGTTGCGAGGCCTGGATGTGCTGTTTCTCGATGCTCTCCGGCACAAGCCGCACCCCACGCATTCCACCGTGGAAGCTTCGCTTGAAACAGTGAAACTCCTCGGGCCGCGCCGCACTTACCTCACCCATCTTTCTCACGATCTGCCGCACCAGGAGACCGAAGCGATGCTCCCGCCCGGCGTCTTCCTGGCGTACGACGGGCTTGTTTTGGATGTCGACTGACGTGCGCATTTATCGAAGTCTGGAAGAGATCCCGCAGGGCTTCGGCCCCTGTGCGCTCACTGTAGGAAACTTCGATGGTGTGCATGCCGGGCATCGCGAACTCCTCCGCCGGGTTGTTCAATGTGCCCGCGAGCACGGCTGGCGCGCTGCCGTGATGACGTTCCACCCGCACCCGGTCCGCATCATAGCTCCAGACCGTGCACCCCTGGTGATGACCACGCCGGAGCAGCGCGCGCGCATCATGCAGGAATGCGGGATTGAAGAATTGCTGGTGTTGCCGTTCACCGAAGCCACTGCGCTTTGGAGCCCGGATTACTTCGTGCGCCATTTGCTGGTGGAGAAACTACAAACCCGGGCCATCTTCGTGGGTGAAGATTTTCGCTTCGGCCACAAACACGAAGGCAATACATTCTTCCTTCAGGAACTCGGTCCAGAGTTAGGCTTTACCACCGAATTCGTGGCTCCGGTGCGGCTTCGCGGGGCGCGCGTCAGTAGCAGCCGCGTACGCACCCTGGTTCAGAGTGGCCATGTCGGCATGGCCCGCCGCCTGCTGTGCGGGCCGTTCGCTCTCGAAGGTTCCGTCGTCACCGGCCACGGTATCGGCAAGACTCAAACGGTCCCAACTCTCAACCTCGCTCCGGATTTTGAAGTCCTTCCCGGCAACGGAGTTTATGTTACGCGCACCAATGATCTGGCCACCGGGGAGCAATGGAATTCTGTTACCAACATCGGTACTCGCCCCACCTTTTCAGGTGATGCACTTACAATCGAAACTTACTTGTTGGGCGCCCTGAGTCAAACCCCTAAACAGATCCGCGTTGAATTCCTGGCGCGCATACGGGCAGAGCGCAAATTCAGTTCGCCCGACTTACTGAAAGCCCGCATCATGCGAGATGTTCAAAGCGCTAAACGGTACTTTCGCAAGCTCCCGCGTGTCATAATTTAACGAAGATGACTCCCGGAAAATTGCAACACATGAAGGCGCTTTCGAACCATGCAGGCGTGATTGCAGCCGCTGCCATGGATCAGCGCGGCAGCTTGCAGAAATCGCTTGCCAAGGAAAAGGGTGTCGATCAGAAAGACATCTCCCAAGAGATGATGGAGAATTTTAAGATCGCTGTTTCTAAGGTGTTGACACCTCACGCAAGCGCGATCCTGCTGGACCCCGAATACGGTCTTCCCGCCGCCAAAGCACGCGCGAAAACCGCGGGCTTGTTACTTGCCTACGAAGCCACCGGTTATGATGCCACGCAGCCCGGACGCCTGCCTGATCTGCTTCCCCATGTCTCCGTCAAGCGCATCAAAGATTGGGGAGCGGATGCAGTCAAAATCCTGCTGTACTACACCCCGGAAGACGACACCAACGTAAAGGATATCAAGCACGCTTTTATTGAGCGCATCGGAGCGGAATGTGAAGGCTGTGACATTCCCTTCTTTTGTGAATTTATCGGATACGATCCAAAAGGCGGCGATGAGAAGGGTCTCGAATGGGCTAAGAAGAAGCCAGATGTGGTCATCGCCAGCATGACTGAATTTTCCAAGCCTCAATACAAGATCGACGTTCTAAAGGTAGAAGTTCCTATCAATGCGAACTTTGTGGAAGGCAGCAGCGTATATAAAGGGCAGAAAGCGTATTCTCATGCCGAAGCCTTGAATTTGTTCCGCAAAGCTGCCGATGTTGCGTCAAAGCCGTTCATCTATCTAAGCGCCGGTGTGAGCAATGCGGAGTTCATTGAAAACTTGAGCATGGCATCGGAATCGGGAACCGATTACTCCGGTGTGCTGTGTGGCCGCGCCACATGGAAAGACGCAATTCCGGTCTTCGCCAAACAAGGGATGCAAGCGCTGGAAGACTGGTTGGGAGATACCGGCCTGAAGAACCTGGATGCCGTTAACGTAGCCATCAAATCTGCAAAGCCCTGGTACGCCAAAGCTGGAGTTGCGGCGTAGATCACCCAACGACGAATCTGGTTCTAGTACGGGGCGCGAAGCAACTCATTACGCTGTATGGCGCGCCGGGCGCAAGGCGGGGCGAACAGATGTCGGCCCTCGCGATCATTCCAGATGGTGCCCTTCTCATTCGGGACGGGCGTATTGAAGATGTGGGTCCTACGCGGCGTATTGAGCGGCTGAAAGCCGCTCGTGATGCCGTGGAAGTGGATGCGACAGGCAGTGTGGTCATTCCCGGGTTTATCGATAGCGCAACCCGTCCTGTCTATGCCCAAGCAGCTGGCGAGAGCTTTGAGGCGGGTATCCGCGCCTTCTCTGACGCCAAGAAGACCGTACTCGAAGATAATGCCGCTTCCGTACTCTCCGGTATGGTGCGTCATGGGACGCTCGCCACCGAAGTCTTGACAGGTTATGGCGGTGATACCGCGGGCGAGTTGCGGTTAATGCGGATCTATTCAGCTCTCGATGGCCGGAGCATGGCACTCATTACTTCCCTGGTTCTCTCCGGTTACGTTCCGCCGGATTTCGAGGGCGACGCAGTCGCCTGGACCACACGGGTACTGCTGCCGTTGCTGGAAACCGCGTCCCACGTGAAGCTCTTGCAATCGGTAACTGCCATGATGGGCCATGAAGGGGCAGGCGATCACGAAGCTCGCATCTTCCTAACCGCGGCACGTCTGGCTCAGGTCCACACGAAGATACAAACCACACCGGAATGTTCAGATACTTCTGCTGTACTTGCGCTCGAAAGCCAGGTCACGGTCGTGAACGGATTAGAAGGGCCGCTGCCGGAGCTTTGCAGCGCCTTGGCGAATTCTGAGGTGATCCTGGCCCTTGCTCCCGCGGTCACCTACGCCCAACATCGTGACCGGTTTGCGCCCGCGCGCGATTTGATCGATCGGGGCGGAGCGGTGAGCCTGGGCACAAATTTCAGTCAGGAAGGGAATAGCGATTACAACATGCTGCATACCATGTCGCTAGCATGCCGGTTTAGCGGAATGTCGGCTGGCGAGGCATTAGTCGCGGCAACTTTGAATGCTGCTTACGCGACTGGTTGCGCGTCAGACCGAGGCTCGCTAGAGCCGGGGAAATTCGGAGATCTGGTGATCTTCGACTGCGCCGATTATTCCGATCTGGTGCGTAACTCAGCAGTTCATCAAGTCACCCGTGTCTTGCGCCAAGGAAAAACCGTATACCGCCGCGGGCGAGTGGAGGATCTGGAACAGTGAGCGAAGTCCCAGTGGTGGAATGCGTCCCCAATCTCTCGGAAGGCCGCGACCAGCAGGTACTCGAAGAACTAAGTTCTTCCTTGTGCGGGGTGCGTATCCTTGACGTCTGCGCGGATCGGGATCACCACCGCAGTGTTCTCACGTTTGCGGGCAGTCCGGAGCAGGTACTCGCGGCAGCGATCCGGTTGGCGGAAGCCGCGGTAGACCGCCTCACAATAAGCACCCACGAAGGGGTGCATCCCCGCATCGGCGTTCTTGATGTTCTTCCCTTCATTCCCGTCTCAGGCGTATCGCTGGCGGATTGTGCGGCTCTCGCTCATCGCGCGGCGGATATCCTATGGCAGAGGTTCCGCTTGCCTTCCTTCTTCTACGGGGCGGCGGGAAATCAACCACTCGAAGGGGTGCGGCGCTTGGCAAGTCAGAATGCGCAGCCACACACAGGATCTGGTCGGCACCCTACTGCCGGTGCCGTCGCAATCGGAGCGAGAGATTTCCTGATTGCCTGGAATATATGGCTTGATACCGACGATCTTTCGCTTGCGAAAGCCATCGCCAAAGCCATTCGCGCGTCAAGCGGCGGCTTCGCTGGCGTAAAAGCATTAGGGCTCCCGCTCCCTTCCCGGAACCTGGTCCAGATCTCGATTAATTCGGTGAACTTTGAAATCACTCCGCTTCACACTGTTTTCGAAGCGGTCCGCGCGCTTGCCTCTCAGGCGCAAGTCACAATTCTTGGCACCGAACTAATCGGCCTCATCCCCCAGCGCGCGGTGGAACTTTCGCGTGGGCACAACCTTCTCTGGTTGAATTGGCACGATGACATGATTTTCGAGCGGCGTTACAGTAAAGGTAGTGTTAGTAACCCTTGCCCCTAAGCCGGTGCGTCCGGAATGGCTCCGTGCGCCCGCTCCCGTCGGTGACAATTATCGCGATCTAAAGCAGCTCATCACGCGGTTGAAACTTCACACCGTCTGTGAGAGCGCGGCTTGCCCAAACATAGGTGAATGCTGGAATCGGCGTACCGCAACCTTCATGATTCTAGGGAACGTCTGCACGCGGCGCTGCGGATTCTGCGCGGTGCAAAAAGGCGGTCCCTTAGCCGTGGATTACGATGAGCCTGCCCGAGTAGCGGAAGCCTGCGAAGTTATGGGATTGCGCTATGCCGTGGTAACCAGTGTCAATCGCGACGATCGCAAGGACGGAGGTGCGGAGCTCTTCCGGCTCACAATAGACGCCATTCGCGCCCGCATCCCGGGTTGCAAGGTGGAAGTGTTGGTTCCAGATTTTCAGGGTAGCCGCGCGGCTATGGAAATGGTGATGCAGCCGAGTGCGCCAGACGTGTTGAACCACAACACGGAAACGGTGCCGAGGCTTTATCGTCAGGTTCGGCTGGGTGCCCGTTATGAGCGCTCTTTAGAGATGTTGCGCTATGCCAAGGAACTCTCTCCCGCAACGCCTGTCAAAAGCGGATTGATGCTGGGCTTAGGCGAGATGGAGTCTGAGGTTTTGCAGGTGATGCGCGATCTGAGGGAACACTGCGTGGATATTCTTACACTTGGACAATATCTGCGTCCATCGCCCAAGCACTTACCTATTGTTCGATACATTGCGCCAGACGAGTTTCGCGCCCTCCGAAACGCCGGCCGGGAAATGGGGTTCAGCCATGTAGAGGCTGGGCCGCTGGTAAGAAGTTCATACCACGCCGACGATTCCCATGAAGCTGCTTTGCAAAATTAGTTTCGCCAGCATTTTTATCTTTGCGTTGATAGTCGCGGCCCAGGATGCCCCTGTCGTTCTGAGGTCCACCACGCGGTTGGTTCAAATCAGCGTGGTTGTTCAGGATAAGAAAGGCGTGCCGGTTGCGGATCTGAAAAAACAGGATTTCCAGATTCGTGATAACGGGAAAGCCCAGCAGATAGCTGAGTTTTCCGTGGAGTCGAACGGGAAGTTGCCGTCGGCACCAGAGAAGCTTCCTGCAAATTTCTTCACGAACGAATTGGAGCAGCGCTCGGGAACCCCATCCAGCGTCACCATCATTCTGCTGGATGGGCTGAACACGAAATGGGAAGATCAGGCGTACGCCAAGTCGCAGGTTGTGAAGTTCCTTCAAACGATTCAGCCTGGCGACCGGGTGGGCATTTATACTCTGGGTCGCGGACTTCGTGTGCTTCACGATTTCACTACGGATTCTTCTGCGCTTTTGGATCGCCTGAAACGTTTTAGCGGCCAGAATCTGCCGGACCTCTCGGCTTCTGAGCCCACCTTGATGAATAACGAATCGATGGCGCTTGATGGCTGGCTGAATGGCCAGGGCGGAAGCGGCGTGGAAGCGGATTTCTATACCGTCAATCGCGTGATTGGAACCTTGAGGGCGCTGGAGTTCATTGCCAACCATGTTTCACGTCTGCCGGGCCGCAAAAATCTGATTTGGGTTTCGGG
>JAYTGM010000051.1:0-2778 GCA_043733425.1 Terriglobia bacterium | reverse complement strand
GCTTCACGGGTTGCTCTTCCGGAAGATCCGCCGTCATTCTGGCGATATATTTCGGTTCATAGAGTTCGCTAATGAAGGAAATAGGCTTGCCGGAAACCAGCGACATGCGCACGTTGGTCAAATCTTCACCAGTGGTGTTGTCTACAATAGCCCAACCTTCTAGAACCGGAGCGGCGTCGCTCAGGATCAGGCGATAACTCGATTTCCAAACCGGGCTCGGCACAATGTAGCTGGCGATGATCTCTCGGGCACCGGCCGCTCCGGCGGAATCGATGAACAAGCTTCGCTTGTCCACGGAGCGGGAGCTGGCGACGGCAGTCAGGTAATCGCGGAATTGCGCCTGCAACTTTGCGTCGCTGAAGCGAATGCCGGAAGCGGCGGCCAGATCGTACGTTTTGAGGTCTCCTGAATCCAGAAGCAGCGTGATTTGTTCGCGCGCGGGTGCGGGTGGGGGCGTGGGTGCGGGGCCGGGTGCGACCTGAGGAGCGAGCGCTACTGCGCGGGCACCGACAATAACCCCAGAGATCTTTTCAGGGCCGAATTGCAACTCCACGCGGGCACCGCGAAGCTGGTCCAGAATGGCGCTCAGCGCCTGGCCCGCTTCTATATGGAAGGGGAACTCGGCCAGCTTCTGCTCAAGGGGGATGCTGGAATCGTAGCGAAGGCCGGAAACTTTGCCGCCCCCTTTCTCTGTGATGCTGAGCGATTTCAATACATCGTTCATTTCGCTGGCTTTGAAATCGAGCCGCGCGGAATCGCCCTGCGGCACCGTGCCGGAGCGCTCGAAATAGCCCACGCCATGTTTATAAAGGATGACCTGTCGCACGGGAAGTTCAGCGGCGAAGGTGGTTTGCGCCAGGCACAGGGCAAGCACAGGGCGGACAAGCGAATGTACTTTCATGGATGGGTAGACGGTTGGCAGGGGCCGGGGAGTTCCGGCGTTCAGTATCCTAAATAGCTCTTTTTATGAGTAGCATAGCTTGACATAGCCGCAACCCTTCGTCAGACTTGCGAATGTTATGCGCTTAGCACTATCGGTCACGGCTGTCTTCATCGCGGCTTTTAGCGGGCTGGCGCAGGCCCAAACGGATCCCCATAATTCTACGCCGCCCAGTGCTTTACCTACGGTAGAGAAGCCGAAAAGCGTCGCGCCGTTAAAGAAAAAGGACCCGGAGCCTGAGCCCGCCGCCGAACCGGAAGTGCAACCCGACGCGCAACCAGCTGGAGCGCAGGATCAAAACGCCCCCGCCAGACCGCTTGCGAAGGGTAAAAAGAACGCTGAAGCAAACATAGCCGCGGCGGATGGATCCGCCAGTGCGCAGACGGATGCCAACACGGGCCCGGAATACACGGGGCCGTCAATTTTGAGCCGGGGAATGAATTTTACCCGGCCGGCGCTGCCATCGAACGAGAGATTCCGCCCGTTTGTGGGAATCAATCTGTATCACGATTCCGGCGTGACCGGGCCTTACCAGGGCCTTGGCACGAAAGTGGTTGACGGCTCTTACACGGGTGCGGACATCAACTTCGGTATAACCGGGCAGCACGCGCGCCGGTTCGACACCTTTCAGTTGGATTTTCGGGGCCACACTTACCTGAATCAGTCCGGCAGCTCGCAGGATGAGGCGCTGGCTTTGGGGTATTCTCGGGTTCTGACGCGCCGTCTGAGCATGACGTTGAGCGAAAATGCCGGGCTGTATTCGAACAACTATTCCATCTTGAACTCCGTTACTCAAACCGATACCAGCGTGGCGAATATTGGTCTGGTGGTAACGCCGAATACGGAAGCGTTCGACAACCAGACCTATTACAGTTCCACCCAGGCGGATGTCGCTTACCAGAAAACCGCGCGCCTTTCGTTCGATTTCGGCGGATCAGGTTTCTACGTAAAGCGGAAATCGAGTAATCTCATCAGCGCCAATGGGTATCAGGCGCGTACTGATATCGCGTACCGCGTTACGAAGCGTACCACCATAGGCCCATATTACGCGTATAGCCGATACAACTACTCTGGAACTTTCGGCGATTCCGATATCCATACCGTGGGTGGCAACTATTCTCTGGCACTCAACAGAACGCTGCAGTTGCGGCTGCGCGGGGGGGTGACCAGGCTCGAAACACGAGGGCTTCAACAGGTGCTGCTCGATCCGCTGGTGGCGCGAATTCTGGGCATGACCAGCGGCACTCAGCGCTACTATCTTGCGTCTTATCTGCCTGATGTTGCAGTGGATCTGACAAAATCATTCCGGCACGGCGATGTTTCCGTTTCCTTCCTTCGGGGAGTGAGCCCCGGAAACGGTGTGATTCTGACGTCAGCGCGCGATTCGCAGAGCATGAACTACAACTATTCAGGTCTGCGCAAATACGGAGTGAGCGTGGGCGGCGGTCGCGACAGTTTGAGCAGTTCCGTGCAAACGTTCGGCGTTTATCACAGCTATTATGGACGCGCAAATATATCCCGCGCCCTGCCCCACAGCCTGCAAAGTTTCCTCTCTTTCGATTATCGAAAACTTGGGTTCACAACCGGTCAGTATGCGCGGAATCAATACCGCGTCAGCATCGGTTTCGGGTATGCGCCCGGTATGGGTCCGCTTAAATTCTGGTAGAAACCGTTAACACCTGGGCGTTTCCGTTCAGTGGAAGCGGCGCGGAGCCTGAAACCGAAAAAACCTGGCCTTGTTCAAATGGTTCGGAGCCGATTTTGCCGGAGCCGCTGAGCGCTATTACCAGCGAGGCCGGATTACCTGTCGATTCCCCGGCCACATCAATCCGATTGAC
>JAYTGM010000050.1:0-7714 GCA_043733425.1 Terriglobia bacterium | reverse complement strand
CATTGGCGAAACGGGAGAACCGCGCGTCGTCAATCATGCGGTCCACTTCTGAATCTAAATTTTTGTGCAGCGTGCCCGCCGCGGCCATTTGCAATGTTTTGCGATCCGGTGGGCCGTTCCAGAGGAAGTAGGACAGTTTGGAAGCCAGTTCGTAATCATCGAGCGGTTCGGCAACAGGCGTCTTGCTCATTTCCATCAGGAATAGAAACTGGGGCGAGGTTAGGGCAACCAGAAGTGAATCCTTCACGCTGTCCTGGAACGAGCGGCCGCCCGCGAGTGACTTTTGAAAAACTCCGGTCAGAGCGCTTTCTTCAGCGGGTGTAACGGGACGGCGGTAGGCGCGCGTGGCGAAATCGTGAATGATTTTATGGCCGTACGCCAGAGGATCGTTCTTCCGATCGAAATCGACAAAGATGTTTTTGTGCGAGGCAGGCGGCCAGGAATTGTAATACGGCCCTTCGAACTCTACTGACCGGATGGCCAGACGAGGCATATCGCGGCCATCGGTATACTCGCTGCGTACGCCAATTTCGCGGAAGCCCGCAAGGTAATTCACATTATCTTTGTCGCTTTCGGGGCTGGGGAAATTTCGTATCGCCCCTTCGAAAACATACTTGCCCGGCTTTTCGCTGGAGACTGTCTGGGCAGGCCCGACCGGGGCGAATGTGCTGCCACAATCGCGGCGCAGGCCGAGGTGCACTCCAAGGCGGGGAGTGCGTTTCTCAAAAAGCATAAACTTCTTGGCGACCTCACTTCCCGAGGCAAGAGGAGTGAGCACAACCCTTTCCAGATCACGTAAGCCTGCATACTTCACAGTGACCGGCAGCGCGCCGGCATCTAACCGAACCGCGAGGAACGCTGGCTGCAAGGCTCCAGCAAATTGCAGGTCACCTAACCTCAGCGTTATCTCCTGCTTCCGCTCAGTGGAAGCTTTCACAAACTGCTTGCCCGGCTCCACGAGACCGAGGATTTCAGCTTCTTCCAGAGGTCTGCGGTAGAGCCGTACATCGGCGAGATCACCAAGAAAACCGGACGTGCCGGGAGTGTGCCCGATCTGCAGATCGGCCTTAATATCGTCGAATTGGGCGGAGCCTGTGGCTGCCCGGGCCACTAAAACTCCATTCACGTAAATGCGGGTGTCGTTCTTTCCGCGGCGCGCGACTACGGCTACATGCTGCCAGTTGTTTTCACGAATAGTACCGGGGGGAGTGAAGACCGCGGCATTCGCTTCGGAATCATGGCCCGCGGTTTGAAACCGCAACACGCCCTTGTCGGCGGGCATGTCAAGAAACCAGCCTTGGGAGCGTTCGCTGTTGCCTAGACTCACAATCCCTTGCCGTTTGAGCTTGCCTGGATGAATCCACGCTGAAATTGTGAAATCGCCTTCGCCCACGTTGTAGGTATCTTCCATGGGCAGGGCTTTGCGAGGAATGAGCAACCCTTCCGCCGCGCCGCTGAGTGACAATGCCTTGCCGAAAGGCGAATCGATAAGCTTGGCGGTTCCGGCGGCGTCACCAGCCTGGGGCCATGCGCCGGTCAATCCTTCTTTCAAATGAGAAATGTCGGCTGGTGCCGCGCTTGGCTTTTCAGAATAGATATCAACCTGATAGATTCCGGGCTTAGGGATGACCACGGTGGCCGGCATCTTCGGATCGCGGATTACCAAGGCATCGCTTCCCGAGGGCTGTTCTTTCGCGCCTGCATCCAGCAGCAATCCATCGTGGTATTTCGCCGCGGTAACGGTGACGCGAAAACGTCCGTTATCCGGCAGGTCCCGCAACGAAATTTTGAAGTTGGCCTTCGGACCGTAAGTGCCGTCCACTCCGAAGAGTTCCTCTGAAGGGATAGCGGGCCGCAGCAGAAGGCCTTGAGGGACCGTGCTGTAAGCATCGCCCTTCGGGTAGCCCGAGCTTCCGCGCATATCGGCGAACACCGCGTGATAGATGCTGTCGAAATCGCGCCAGCCGCGAACGGTGTCATTGCCGCGATAGCCTTCAATGTAGCGGTACTTCGTACGCATCATGTGAGGCTCGAAGGCGAAAGGCTTCACGGGAACCAGTTGAGTGACCAGAAAATCCGGGTTATCGAGCAGCTGGCTTCCCGCGCCTAAAATCAGTTTTTCAGACAGAGGCGAAGGGTTGACGCCCGCCCCCAGGTCAACACGAAAGTTCTGAATAGACGGGTTTTGGGTGGGATCTACAATCGCGCGGTTGAGCGCTTCTTCGGCAATTTCAAAATACGCTTCGGTAAGAAGAGGGGAAAGCTGAAGAGTTTCTTTATTGTTTTGAAATCCATCTTTCGAAACGGCGTCGGGCGGGAGGCCGGAAGCCACGTTATCGTCAACTTGCAACAATTCCTTCAACGTGTTGCGGTATTGGGCGACGGTAAGCCGCCGCACTACACCGTTTTTCGGATCGGGGCGCAACCGGGCTACTTCGAGCGCCTGCGTGATCCACTGCACCATCTGATCCCGCTCAACCGGTGTGGGTTGAGGCAGACCTTTGGGGGGCATGGTGCCGGCTTTCACGCGGTTGCGGATTGCTTCCCACATTTTGAGATGCCGGTCTTCCATTGTGGAATCCAACTGGTCAACGCGAACGCCCGCCGTGCTGAGATCGGAATTGTGGCAGGAAATGCAGTTCTTCTGAAAGAAAGGCTTCACCACCTGATCGAATGATGGTTGCAGCGGTTCGTGCGCGCGCTGGGCGGTCTGCGCAGGCAAAAAATGCGCCGTGAAGGCAAGCCCTGCTGTTGAGACCACAATAACAGCGCAGAGTGCCCTGAAGCGGGGCCAACGTTGTAATGAATTCATGACTGCTGTTTAAAACAGCATACTATAGCGTTTACTTTTTGTTTTTGCGCGCCGCGTTTCTGATATGATTTCTCCGCCCGGTTTGAAAAAAACGGGCCTTAGAGGGGATATGAAACAAGCCGCGGGTCTGCTGGCTCTTGTTTTTGCCGGTGTACAACTTCTTGCCCAGGTCACAACGGGATCTTTAACCGGAAATGTTATAGACGCAAGCGGCGCCGTGGTGCCGACAGCCACCGTGACGCTGATCAGCGATACGACAAACGAGGTCCATTCGGCTAAAACAAATGCGAACGGGAGCTACGCGTTTGTGGCCGTGCAGCCTTCGAGGTACACCCTGAAGGTAGAACAGCAAGGGTTCAAGATCGCGGAACGGACAAATGTGAATGTGCTGGCGGATGACCGGGTTAGCATGCCTGACATCCGGCTGGAGGTGGGCACGCAGAACGACACGATCATGGTGGAAGCGCAGGGCGCACAAGTATCCACCGATAGTTCGCAGATCAGCGGTGCCATAACCAGCAATCAATTAGCGAACCTGACCGCCCGCGGCCGTGATGTGGTTTCGCTACTTCGAACCATTCCGGGCGTGGGCTACCAGGCCGACCAGGACTCCGCGGGCGGGACTTTCGGCACAGGCACCCCCAGCATTCTTGGAGCAAGCGCTAACGCGAATCATATAGCCGTGGATGGCGTGACCAGCAACGATCAGGGCAGCCCCAATGTATTTTCCAGCGTTACCACGCTGGATGCCATCGGCGAAGTAAAAGTTCTATTGAACAGCTACCAGGCCGAGTATGCCGGTAATGGGGGGCCCATTGTCCAGGTGGTCACCAAGTCTGGCACCAAAGAGTTTCACGGCAGCGTTTATGAATACGTCCGCAACGAAGCGCTGAATGCGAACAGCTTTTTCAACAATCGCAACGGCGTGCTGCGCCCGCGGTACCGATACAATACGCCGGGAGGCACGCTCGGCGGCCCGATCTACATTCCGGGCCTTTGGAACACAAGGAAAGACAAGCTGTTCGGCTTTTACAACATGGATATTCAATCCATCAAAACTCCGGGGGCTCTGACGAGTTACACCATGCCATCAGCGCTGGAGCGTAAAGGAGATTTTTCCCAGACTTTAGACTTGAACGGAGCTGTGATTCCCATTAATGATTCGAATAATGGCGGGGCGCAGTTCCCAGGCAACGTGATTCCGCCTTCGCGGCTGGACCCAAATGGGCAGGCACTGCTGAATACACTTCGGCTTCCGAATTACTTCAACCGCGCTATATCGCTGGGCAACTACAACTATCAAATTCAGGAAACTCTGGTCACTCCGAAGCGCAGCCAGCTCTTCAAAATCGATTATGTGCCTACCGATAAAGACCGGTTTTACGTTCGCGGCAAGACTTTCCTTTCTGAGCAGAAGGGGTATTCAGTATCGAGCGGAGCTTCGCCAGTGGGCTTCTTCGGGCAATGTTACTGCTTCACCGAATCCGGCCTCGCAATAGTGGGCACCCACATCTTCAGCCCAAGCATTGTAATGGAGTACAACACGGGCGTACGGCACAACCATGAGGCGTGGCATCCCTTTGGAGAAAATGGAGCCACTGACCAGCAGGAACTGGATAAGGTTACGCGTTCCAAAATCGGCTATAACCTGGGCCAGTGGTTTCCGCAATCGAACCCGGAAGGCTGGATCCCCCGGTTCTCGTTTGGCGGTGTGACGAATGCACCCAACGTAAGCTACGACAGCCGTTTTCTGAAGGGCGGAACAGATTTCAGCTTCAATCTGGATGATTCGGTTTCCATCACTCATGGAGCACATCTCATCAAGTTCGGTGCCAGCTTTTTGAGGGGCAGGGAGTATGAAGGAGAAACCAGCACTTTTAGCGGTACATTCGATTTCGGCAAGAACACGGCCAATCCGCTGGATTCGAACTACGCTTTTGCAAATGCCGCTTTAGGAGTATTCAACAGTTATTCCGAATCGAACGCGCGCTATGGAGCGAATCTGCGGCAATCCACCTTGGAATGGTTTCTGCAGGATTCATGGAAAGTGAACCGGCGTTTAACGGTAAACGCTGGGATGAGATGGAGTTGGGCGCAGGAAGCTTACCCGCATTATGATGTCCAGAACGCTCAATTCGCCCTATCCCGCTATGACCCGCGCCAAGCTCCCCCGTTATTCCGGCCGGTTCTGGTGAACGGGGTACGCCAAGCGCAAAATCCGCTTACGGGGGCGCTGTTACCGGCACCCTATATCGGCGCATTTGTTCCTGGTGTGGGAAATCCGGGAAATGGAGGAGTTCTATCTGGGGATCCGAATTATCCGCGCGGGTTCATCAACCAGCAACCTGTGCTCTGGGGCCCACGCCTTGGCTTGGCTTACGACCCGTTCGGCAAAGGCAGGACAGTAGTGCGCGCCGGGGCCGCCATTCTATATACAATCCGGGAAACCAAATGGGGGAACTTTGTCACCAAACCGCCGGCCGTCTTCACGCCAGTTGCCAACTTTGGGGAAATGCGCACATTTCTGCAGAGCGCCGGGTACCTTTCACCGGGTGGCACTTCCGGCTATGACATCAATAACAAAACGCCGACTAACTACAGTCTGAATTTCGGGATTCAGCAGGATCTGGGTTACTCGTTCCTGATGGATGTTTCTTATGCCGGTACTTTAGGCCGTCATCTTGAGCAGACGATGAACCTGAACCAGCTCCCTTACGGGGCGCGGTTTCTACCCCAAAATGCGGACCCCAGCAATGGCAATAAGCCGCTGCCGGATAACTTCTTCCGCCCGCTGCCCGGCTATACCGGCGTCACAATCACGAATGCAGCTTACGGTTCCAACTATCATTCCATGCTGGTCACCATCAACCGGCGCTTTTCAAAGGGCCTGACAATGGGGCTGTCTTACACCTACTCAAAGTATCTTGATTACAGCGGTATTCCCACTTACCAACCGCTCCGCAGCTGGGGTTATGGGTTCAACGGATCAGACCAGACTCACAATCTGGCAATCAATTACACGTACGACGTTCCAAGAGCTTCAAAATATAAAAACAATACGCTCGTCCGCACACTTGGAGACGGATGGACAGTTTCGGGCATAAGCCAGTTTGTAAGCGGCACGCCTGCCACCGTCAGCTTTTCTACCGTCCAGGGTACCGATCTCACCGGCGGTGGCGACGGGCAACGCATACAGGTGGTCGGCAACCCCAACGCGCATGGCTCCACATTCAAAGCGTGGTTCGATCCGAATGCGTTTGCCTTGCCTCATGGCGCATCGGTAGGGAACGCGAGCAAGAACAGCGTCCGCAACCCAGGCGTGAATAATCATGACATGACTTTATCGAAGCGCTTCCCGATCAAAGGGGAACAGAGGTTCCTGCAGTTTCGCTGGGAGGCCTACAACGTCTTGAACCACACCCAGTACTCCGGGATCAATCTGGCTGCCAAGTACGACTTGACGACGGGCGCGCAGACCAACGCGCAGTTTGGGCAGGTGACCTCAGCCCGTACCGCGCGCGTGATGCAGGGCGTGGTTCGGTTTGTATTCTGAGGCTTTTTTAGCAGGCTGCTGAAGAGCGGTCATTCACTATGTTGCGGGGAGTCGGGAGTAGGTTCGTCGATCTCTGCACAGGTGAAAAGTGCAGGTGGATAGGGTTTTGAGGGTTGTCCGAAGCGCTCAGACTCTGGTTTACCGGGGGTATGGACGCTGTTCTCCCTACGCTGTTGCCGTTTTAAGGTTCCGCATTTTCACTAAGTTGTAAGCGGTGGCGGCCAAGGTGAACATCCAGCCCACCCGGTCGATGCCACGAAACTTCGTCTTACGCTGCAAAGCCACCGTCTTTATTCATCCGAAGACCTCCTCCACCCGTTTCCGTTTTCGCTGACTGACCGCATAGCCTTCGTGGCAGGTGGTGCGGCCATCGATTGCGCTGGCCCGGTTTGTGTCGTTCTGCGTCACGAGGGGTGTGATGCCCAGCGGTTTCAGATTCACGATGATGTTGTTCGGCAGGAAACTGTTTTCGCCCGTCGCTAGAAACTCTCCAATTTCACGAAGGCGCGAAACCTCTGTGACTCGTTGGATACCTTTCTCGCGGTCCCGTGCTGCTGCTTCCACGTAGCAAAGGGGCTCGAAATCCACAGCGCTCATTGTGAAACAGTAAAGCTTTACATCTTTCTGAGTGAAGACCAATGCTCTAACCGATTTCATATTCGTTCCCTTTCCATAGAATTCTCTTTTGATTAGCGCCGCCAAACATCTGCCCAGTGAAAGCGGTTGCCACGTGAGCGATTGTGATACTGGCACAAAAACCGGAGATTGAGGGCAGAATCAGTTCCGCCCTTCGATACTGGCACAATATGGTCGATTTCCAACGTTACTTCCGGTGGTCGCCTTCCACAAAATTCGCATTTGTGCTCAGACTTTATCGCGATCATGAGGTAGTCTTGAAAGCTAAAAGCCTTCCGGCTGCGCACGATCAGCGTCAACTCGACGCAATTCCAAATATCATGTACATCGGCGGCGGAAAGTTCTGCGCCAATTTGCTTGTTGGCAAATTCCCAAAAACGAATAAGTCCATCGCGTTCACGTGCCCATATGCGAAATTGATCGTAGCTGGGGGTAACCCGATTGATTCGTTCCTCGCCTAAGGCCCACCGGATCTCCTGGGAAAGCACGTCTAAATCGAGTCGCAGTTGAGCAGCAAGGCTCTTAATGTCCTCCCCTACGGCTATGGGCGAGTTCATGAGGGGAGCTTGAAACTGGCATGATTGAAACAGAACGCGCTCTTACACATGATCCGAACAACTATGTATATAGCAGCCAGATTCAAGGATGGTCGGAACGCTAGCTGAAGAACTATTCCAAAATGACGTGCTAGCACCCTCGCCGATTTCGAGACG
>JAYTGM010000049.1:0-2785 GCA_043733425.1 Terriglobia bacterium | reverse complement strand
CGGGGATATTCGGGGGGTCAAAGGGGTTTGCTTCGCGCTGGCTATAACGCACGAATGTGGTTAGCTTCTGGCTTGCGTAATAATCCACGCGCCAATCGCCTTTATCGTCCACGATGGAACCGCGCGGAATAGAGATGAAGTTGTTCGCGCCGCCCTGCAGCGTGGTGAGGCCAGGAAAATTGGGGAGGGGAAGGGCACCCAGCACGGCGCGTGCAAACGGCGTGACGGCAGCCGCGGGGACTACGCCATCCGCGTAGACCGCGCCGGTGATGGAGTTGCGAACAGGAATGGGAAGGCCCGTGAGAGGGTTGGCGAAGCGGCCCGCCTTCTGATCTGCCGTGGGCAGAGTCGCGAATTGCGTGGTGCGGGTGACGCGGCGCAGCCCTTCGTAATCCATGAAGATGAACAGTTTGTCCTTGATGATGCGTCCGCCGAAAGCACCGCCGAACTGATTCTGAATGAAGACTGGCTTGGTGACACCGGGGGCGAACGTATTGAAGAAGCCGATTGCGTTCAGGTTTGTGTTTCTTAAGAACTCCCACGCGGCGCCGTGATACGAATTTGTTCCGCTGCGGATGGAGGCGTTGATGACGGCACCTGCTGCCCTGCCGAATTCGGCGCTGTAATTGTCGGTTTGCACCTTGAATTCAGCCAGTGAATCGGGCGACGCTTGAATCACCTGATTGGAAAATCCCTGATTGCTGGTGCCGTATGCGTTGTTGTCCACACCGTCCAGAATGAAGTTGTTCAGAGCGCTGCGCTGGCCATTTACGTTGAAGGAGGCATCGCGGCTGGTGATGGTCTGGTTCTCAAGGGCTGAGCGCCGGACGCCGGGCGTGAGCAGAGCAAGATCCGCGTACGATCTGCCATTGAGGGGGAGGTTGACAATCTGCTGCCGGTCAATTACCTGACCGCGTTCGCTGGTATCGGTTTCCAGCACGGCGACGGCACCGGTGACCATCACGTTTTCCGTGACCTGGCCTACTTCAAGCTGCAGGTCGACGCGCTGGCGCGCATTGACGTCGACGCGGAAAGTGCTGGAGGTTGCGGTCTTAAACCCGGCAAGCTCCGCCCGCACGGAGTATTCGCCGGTGCGGACATTCAGGAAATTGTAGTTGCCGTTACTATCGGTGTTGGTGCTCTGGCTGGTGCCGGTGGCAATGCTTGAGAGGGTGACCCTTCCATTTTCGATCACCGCTCCGGCGGGATCTTTGACGGTTCCAAGTACGGTGGCCGTATCGAATTGAGCCCACGCGGTTGCGGCACAGAACAAGAAAGGGAGGAAAAGTAGCGGACGCGGCATTCCGCCTACGATATCAAACAACGGTTTCAGCGGAATGACGGCGTGTTTACTTCCAGACGTATCCGCCATCCACCATGAGGTGTGCGGCGGTAATGAAGCTTGCCTCATCACTGGCAAGAAATAAAATAGCGTTGGCAACTTCGCGAGCTTCGCCTACCCGGTTCAGCATGTGCGCGGGTGCCATTTGCGCGGTCCATTCTTCCTTGCTGATGCCCATGCGGATCCATTCACGCTCTGTTGCGCTTGTATAAATGCAGCCGGGGCACACGCTATTCACGCGAATTTTATCTTTTGCCAGATCGAGCGCCATGCAACGAGTCATGGTAAGAATCGCGCCCTTGCTGGTGTTGTAAGTGACGAAGTTGGGCTGGGCGATAATGCCGCTCATGGATGCCAAGTGAACGATGGAACCTTGTCCGCGTTTGCGAATGTGAGGGATGGCATACTTCGATACCGACGCGGTACCGATCACGTTTACGTTCAGTACGCGGTGCCAATCGGCAACGGTTGCCTGTTCCACGTTGAGGGTGGTGAAATCAGCCGCATTGTTCACCAGGATATCGATTCCGCCGTAAGCTTCCATGGCGCGTTCGGAAATGAGCCGGGCGTCTTCTTCTTTCGAAATATCGGAAGTTACCGCTATCGCATCGGCACCCAATGCCTGGAGCCGTTCCGCAACGGCATGCGCCGCCGCGGCGTTGTAATCAGCAAGCACCAGCCGGGCGCCTTCTTCGGCAAAGCGGGTAGCTGTTGCTTCGCCGATGCCGGCGCCCGCGCCGGTGATAATCGCAATTTTATTCTGAAGCCGCAACGTGTTAGGAGACCTGCTTTTGAATGGGAAGAGGAGCCAGATCGCGGCTGGTGATGACTTTGTCGATCATCCCGTAATCTACGCCCTGTTCCGGGCTCATGATGTAATCGCGATCCACATCGCGGGCGACACGTTCCAACGGTTGCCCCGTAAAAGTGGCAAGCATCTGATTCAGTGTCTCGCGCATGCGGAGAATTTCACGTGCGTAGATGTCGATATCCGCAGCCTGCCCGGCAAGACCTTGCATGGAAGGCTGATGGATCATGATGCGGGAATTCGGGAGACTGAAACGCTTGCCTTTGGCACCCGCCGCAAGCAGGACAGCCGCCATGGAGGCAGCTTGGCCAACGCAAATGGTAATAATGTCAGGCCTGACGAAAGACATCGTATCCAAAATAGCCAGGCCAGCCGTGATGGAACCACCAGGGGAATTCAAATATATTGAAATATCCCGCTCCGGATCTTCCGCTTCCAGGAAAAGAAGCTGTGCGATCACCAGGTTCGCCACAGTGTCATCGATCGGCGTACCCAGAAAGATGATGTTCTCTTTCAACAGCCTTGAATAAATATCGTAAGCTCGTTCGCCACGCGAGGTCTGTTCGACCACCATGGGAACCAGCATGGAGCTACCCATTATCCGTTTCCTCCCCTATATCGATGGCTGCAAAGCC
>JAYTGM010000048.1:0-2786 GCA_043733425.1 Terriglobia bacterium | reverse complement strand
GAACGCGTCCGGAATACTGTTTCAAGACCGTTGCGGGATCGTGACCGGCCACGGCGGCCCAGAAAATATCCAGCTCAAGTTTGACCAGCTTCGGATCGGTCTCGCCCATCAGTATCTGAAGCGGCGTGGTGCCACCCATGGGCTTATATTCAAAAGCATGCGTGTGATAGCAGAGTTGCAGCCCGTGCTCATAAGCCCTCTTGCCTGAATCCTGCAGGCTGGCGGCCAGCTTCTTCATTACGTCAACACCGCCGCGCATGTCGGGAGGAATGTAGGGCACAACCGCGTAAGTGAAGCCCTTGGCTTTCGCATCTGCAAATTGCGCGTCAGTCGGTTTGGGGTTTAAATGCAGGCTGGTCAGCTTCAAGCCGCTGCCTTGAATGGCAGGCCATGCTTTCGCCACAGTATCGGCCGTCGCTTCCAGCTCCGCATAGCCAATGCTGTGAATCTCATTCAGCACCTTGGCCGAATCTGGCTCCAAAATGTTCCGGACCGTATAAATCTGGACGCCCAGGTTGCGTCTCGTAAGTTTGGCTGCCCCCGCGACCGAAGCAGTGAGGAGCGAGGCGGAGAAGGTCCGGCGCGTGATGGTTGGCATGTCCGTTCATATCGTATGCCATGCGCCAACGGGGGTATAGACCCTTGTCACTGCTGACCCTACACTTGAAGCAGAAACCTGTATGCTCCGAACGCGCCTGTGCGTGGCGGCGTTTATGGCTGGGGCACTGCTTGCGCCGGTTGTGCGGGCAGCCGGTCCTGTCTATTCGCTGGCCTCCGTTGTGAACTCCGCGACAGGTGTGTCCGGAGATTTCGCCCCCAATTCATTAGTTACTATTTACGGTACGAACCTGTCCTTTGGCACCTCTTCGGCTTCCGCCGCGCAATACCTGCCACGCGTTCTGGCAGAGGTCCAGGTCAATATCAACGGGCTTCCTTCTGACCTGTTCTATGTTTCGCCACAGCAAATCAACTTCCTGGTGCCCAGCATTCTTACGCCTGGGCCTGTCAAAATCCAAGTGGTTCGCCAGGGAGTTACCGGGCCGCTGGTGACGATCATCTTGAACGAAACGGCTCCCGGATTTTTCGCGATGGAGAGCGGAAACGTGATTGCCACCCACACGGACGGACGACTTCTGGGACAGGATTCACCCGGTGCCCCGGAGGAGGTCGTCGTGCTCTATGCGGCCGGACTGGGCCACACCAATCCCGATAGCGAACCCGGCATTGCTCCCACCAAGGCTGCGTCCATCGTTCTTCTCAGCAGGCTTTCCGTGTTGCTGGGGGGAAAGACCGTTGACCCTTCGAGAATCCTATATGCGGGCGTCACGCCCGGTTTTGCAGGGCTTTACCAGATCAATTTGCGTATACCCGCCAGTGTGGAACCTAACCCCGAGATCCGCGTCTTTATCGGCCTGCAGGGAAGCCCGTCTTTTTTGAAACTTCCGGTCCGCATACAATAGTCTCCAGTCAAGTGAAGCGCTTACTTATATTCGGCGGCCTGTCCGTTCTGGCTTTGAACGCACAGGATTCAAAGACTTTTACGTTGGACGCCGGCACGCGCATCCCGCTGAGCCTGATCAATAGTGTGAGCACCAAGCACTCCGGCGAAGGTGACCGCGTGTACCTGGAAACGGTGTTCCCGATTCTGTCCGGGGGCCGGATTGTTATTCCGCCGGGCAGCTTTGTGAACGGCACCGTTACCGAAGTGAAAAGGCCGGGTCGGATGAAGGGGCGCGGTGAACTGTTTCTTCGGTTCGATAGCCTGACCTTGGCGAACGGAGTTACTCGGGATTTCAAAGCTCGCTTGGGCGGTGTTGACGGGCGCGGCGGCGAAAAGTTAGACCGCAAAGAGGGCAAGGTGATCGGCGAAGGGAACAAGGGCGGTGACGCCCGCACCATCGCTGAGACTACCGCTGCGGGAGCCAGCGTGGGTGCCATCGCGGGAGCAGCGGCGAAAAGCGCGGGCATGGGCCTGGGGATCGGTTCTGCCGCTGGGGCGGCCGCTGGAGTTTTAGCAGTGATGCTGACACGCGGGCCGGACGCGGTTCTGGCCAAGGGCAGCACCATTGAGATGGTGTTGGACAGGCCTCTTTCGTTTGAAGAAACGGAATTGATGACCGGTGTTCAAAGCGGCGGCCATTATTCGGAAGGCCCCGGACCGGCTCAGAAAAATAGTTCTAAGCTGAACCGGCGCTTTCCTTAGCATTGTTGTTGTTCATGAACCGCATCACGAAGTTGGTATCGAAACGGCCCGCCTGAAAATCCGCGTCAGCCAGAATTCGTTTGTGCAGTGGAATGGAAGTATGGATTCCTTCGACAATAAACATGTCGAGCGCGCGCCTCATCCGCTCAATGGCTTCCTTGCGATCGCGCCCGTGAACAATCAGCTTGGCAACCAGTGAATCGTAGTAGGGCGGGATAACACCGTCAGTGTAGGCGTGGGTATCTACGCGAACGCCAATGCCGCCTGGAAGATTCAGGCCCGTGATGCGGCCGGGCGATGGCGTGAAGGTTACCGGGTTTTCCGCGTTAATGCGGCATTCAATGGAGTGGCCTGAGTTGACGATAGGCAAGCTGACAATATCGGCCAGCCGCTCACCGGCTGCAATGCGGATTTGCGCTTTGACAAGATCGACACCGGTCACCATTTCCGTGACCGGATGCTCCACCTGAATGCGCGCGTTCACTTCAATAAAATATAGGTTTCCGGTTTCGTCCATCAGGAACTCGACGGTTCCCGCGTTGGTGTAGCCAATCTCTTTCAGGGCGACCTTCAGGCTTTGTGA
>JAYTGM010000047.1:0-2786 GCA_043733425.1 Terriglobia bacterium | reverse complement strand
TCAGGTCTGTTGGTGAAGGAAACAGCCACGGTCGTGATGCCAATGGGCGAGGTGCCGGTTTCCATGACCATCGGGGGCTATAGGAAAGAGGGCGCTATCCTGATGCCGCATTCGCTGCAGCAGAACCTGGCTGGGCAGCGTATAGAGATTACGATTGACAGTGTCGCCATGAACCCTGAATTCCCGCCGAAGCGCTTTGAAGCGCCAGCGGAAGTGAAAGCTTTGGTCAAATAAAATTTCAGTCTTACGCCGCGCCAGAATGCTGCAAAAAACTTCTGAGAGCGCGGCTGCGGCTGGGATGGCGTAACTTGGCCAGCGCCTTTGCTTCAATCTGCCGGATTCGCTCACGGGTGACGTGAAAGGACTGGGCTACTTCTTCAAGCGTGTGCTCATTCCCATCGTCCAACCCGAAGCGAAGCAGTAAGATTTTTTCTTCTCGCGGGTTCAGCGTTTTCAGAATCGCAACAGCCTGCTCGCGCAGGCTCTCACCGATTAAGTGCTCGGACGGGGATAAGCCGTTTCTATCTTCCAGAAAATCGCTGAGCTGCGAATCCTCTTCTTGCCCGACAGGTGTCTCCATGGATACTGGCTCCTGGGCAATCCGCATCACCTTTCGCACTTGATGGATGGGCAATTCCATTTTCAATCCTAATTCTGCATCGGTCGGTTCGCGGCCAAGTTCCTGCACCATCACTCGTGAGGTCCGCAACAGCCTGTTGATTGTCTCCACCATGTGCACCGGTATGCGAATGGTACGCGCCTGGTCCGCCAGACCCCGCGTAATGGCTTGGCGGACCCACCAAGTGGCATAAGTTGAGAACTTGCAGCCGCGCCGGTATTCGAACTTATCCACGGCCCGCATCAAGCCGATGTTGCCCTCCTGGATCAAGTCAAGGAAATGCAGACCCCGGTTGGTATAGCGTTTCGCAATACTCACCACCAGCCGCAGGTTGGCTTCAATCAACTCCTGCTTTGCCGTATCGATTTGCCGCTGCGCCTGTGAGATGACGCAAATGGCGCGATGCAGCTCGCTCGCTGGCGTATCGGACCGCGATTCGGTAGTTTGAAGCTCCTGCATCACTTGACGCTGTTCACGGTGAAGTTCGCGCGAATCGTCTCCCGCCGATTCCAGACGGCGAATGTTCCGCGCAATTTGGCGTCCCAGCGGTTTCATCTCTTCTAACGCTGCTTTCATTTTGCCGGTAATTTCGAGCGCAACCCCGGTTTGGAGATCGAGCAGCCGCATTTGCCGCGACAACAAAATTACTAACCTGCCCAAACGCCACCGCAGATGCAAGTGTTGTTTCGGTTTGGTGGCGAGGGACACCGACGCGAGCTGGTGCCCAAGCTGCAGCGCCTTCCGGGAGAGTCTGCCCAGTTCTTTACAGACTGCCTGAAAATTAGCGCTATGCGTTTGCGATAACTCCGCCTCGCCAGCCGAAGGCTCTGAAATCTGAAGCACGTCCCGAATGGAAAGCGCTCCCGTCTCCAGTGCATCGCCTAACCCCAGCACCTCACGGATCGCGATGGGACACCGGGAAATTGTTTTCCTGATTGTCTGTCGATTCAGTTCGATGCGCCGCGCGAGCCTGACTTCGCCCTTGCGTGTCAGCAAGGGAACCAGGCCCATTTCACGCAAATAGAGGCGCACGGGATCATTTGTAATTTTACCGGCAAGTAGGCCGACCTCGAGAGGTGTTTCTTCGTCGCTAGGGTTGCTTTCGCTTGCGGCATCCAGAGCGGAATCGGGCGAGCCTTGCTTACATGCTTGATCGAGCGGAATGGTGTGGGAGTCAGGGAACTCCGGAAACAGAACCTCGTCAGGAAACCTTATGCTATCGAATCGGTCAGCGTTTGCCACGAACACTCCTGCTCAGGGGCCGAAAGGAACGCCCCCATATTGGATAAAGCGAGATTCAAGTGGAAATCAGGTCACTTGTAAGAAGAAAGTGTGTGAACTAAGTGGAACGTGACAGAGTTTTCATTAAAGCGAGGGCAGTATCCCAATCGCCGGCCCGTTCTGCTTCACGAATCTGGGCTTTGACGTCAGATACTTTTTGTGCGGCATCCTTGCGTTTCAGCCCCTCTAAACAAGCTTGGGCTGCAAGTAGCGTCGCACCTTGTTCATTGGCGTGCGGGGAAAAAAGCGAAGCGGCGAGCAGCTTGCGGTCGGCATCCTCGAGACGTTCATGCAAGCTAGCCGCGGAAAGGGGCCCGCCGCCATCCGTCAACCCAAAGAGCGCCGCGTAGATCCGGGCTGCCGACGAAAGCTGAAGCGCGGCGATCTGTCTGAGCTCAGGGAGAAGAACCTCGGCGGAATCCGGGTCGGTCAGCAGCACGGAAAGCAGAATGCGATCGCTTTCCGGGAGACGTACCTGTTCGGCTACGGCAACGTCGCGCTTATCGCCGGCCATCTTGCGAAAGTTTTCCAGCACCAGGCCGCTGGGCACGTTCAGATAAGAAGCAAGATCGTTCGCCACGGCAACGCGTTCCAGCTTATCGGTAAGGCCTTGCACGGCGGGCAGAAGAAACTGGAACGCATCGACGCGGCCCTCCACGGTGCGCATGTCGAATCTGGAGCGCGCCCGGTCGGCCAGCCAATAGAAATAGCTCTTCGCTTTTTCGACACAGCCCGCATATGCTTCGGCCCCGTGCTGGCGGCAATACTCGTCGGGGTCAAGCCCGCCTTCGAGTTGCACGATGCTGATGCGAACGGATTCCGCAAGAAGCAACTGGATCGATTTCTCGGCTGCATTGGAACCCGCGGCATCGGGGTCGAAATTTAC
>JAYTGM010000046.1:0-2789 GCA_043733425.1 Terriglobia bacterium | reverse complement strand
CCGCGCTCACCACAATCGTTTCATTCACCTGCGACAAACTCATCACCACCGCAAGCGAAATCGATTGGCCCACCGCCAGATCCATCCCTTCCCGCACGCTCGTCCCGAACCCCGGAGCCTTCACCGTCACCCGATACCCGCCCAGCGGCAGAAGAAGACCGCGAAACCGCCCCTCGTTGTCTGTCAGCAGGTCACGGCTGAAATTGGTCCCGATATTCGTAATCGTCACCGCCGCGTTCGCCAGGGACCGCCCGGAAGGGTCCGAAACCGTTCCCTCAATCGTGCCGGTGTTCGCCTGCGATTGGGCAAAGCCAGTTGTCCGAAGCGAAACAAACGCCACCAAACCCACTAAGCAATACAAAAACGTTTTTTGAATCATGGAGCCCTCTCGGCAAAGATTGAAAATCGGAAATTCAGAGTTGACAGGAGCTCAGTGAGGAGGAAACTGCGGGGTGACCCCTAATCTTGGGTTGAGTATGGGTCCAAATTCACCGTTTTGTCAAGAATTCGCCGCCGTTCGTTGATGACAGATCAGTTACTAAAAGGTTGAAAAAGTTTCAAAAATCCCCACCGTCGGCGGCCACTCACGAATAGTACTAACGGGTGCAAAGATTTTAAAGATATCGGGTGCGTTGCGGAAATGTTCAGGTATAGGTATCGGGAAGGAAGTTGCTACGTTGAACTTGCCTGAATCGGAGGATTCATGAAATCACTGCTGTTCTATCTCTCACTCAGCGTTTTTACGTCTCAAGCCGCCACAATCTACGATCTGCGAAACGATTTCAGCAACACCGCGAACCCCAACGGTGCCTGGTCTTATACACAAGGCAGCTCCACGCTTCTTTCCCATGTTCAACCTACCGATGGAAACTCGTTGAACCCCGCTGCCGCGAATGGATCTTTCGGCGTAGGAACCAACTTTCAGACAGCACCTCTTATTATTCAAACCTCGCAAAATGGTGCCGCTACCTCGCCGTATTCGAACAACGATTTCCTCGTTAGCGACATCATCGCTCACTCGACCAATCCTGGCTCTGGTGCTAACTTCTTCATCAATTGGACCGCCCCATCCAGCGGAACCATCACCTTCAGCGGAGCCGTCTGGTATGCCCATTCCCCCGTTCACCGCAGCGAAGATTATTTTGTCACCTTGAATGGCGCAAGCCTTGCCGCCGGCACCGTTGCCTGGAATAGCGGCCAAATCCGTCCCACACGTTCTCCAGCGGCGTGCCCAGCTCTGTTGTCGCAGGTGACGTTCTGGCTCTCAGCCTGGTCCCTACTGCAGGTCAAACTCTTGGATCGCTCGCCGGTGTGAACTTCACCATCAATCTCACTCCTCGGGTTCCCACCGCAACTCCGGAACCTGGAACGGAACTGCTGCTCGCGGCGGGTCTACTTGGTCTCGCAGCCCTCAAATTTCGGCGTTCCTGAAATCATTCTCACACCCTGCTGCAATATCCGGCGCCATTCTGTCGCGCGTGCTGTCGCTTACGATGCTGGTGCGAACTTGCTTACCAGGTCACGATGAGTCGATCTGGAATAAAGCGGAAACTCGAACGGAATCCGGCGGCCATTGAAGCCGAATTCAAATCGAAACTCGTGGTCGCCCTATATCAATGTCATGCCGGACGGAGGGAACTCTTTGGGCAAAATGATCATCTATTGCGCAGATCTCCTCATGCTGAAATCGTTACGGAACTTCTCTCACTGGGAGAACAGATAAGCAGCTTGCGGACTGAAGTGGAAATCGTTGAGGGCGTTCAGCCGGCTGTCCGAATAAGTCAAGGTTGCCGGGCGCTCGCCCTGCGGCGGGTCTATATTCTCACTTGGTTGTGGATCGGTCCGCATGATCGGTCCGCATGATCGGTCTGCATGATCGGTCTGCATGATGCGTATGACGTTCTTGTGAACAGATGATTGTTCATCCATGCTCGAAAGCCGAAGCCATCCGTTCCATCTCCCCTGCCGCTAGCCCAAACCTGCCCGCCACCGCGCGCCACTCCGCCACCGCCTTCCCCACCTCACCCGCAATCTCCCGCGCCCGCTGCACCTTCAACTCGAAATACCCCGCCACCTCCATCGCCAGCTCCAGCGACGCCGTCCCATCGTCCATATTGATGGCCGTCGAAAGTACCCGCGGCTTCACCTCCACCGGCACCGGATTCAAATCGTAAGCCGGTGACAACCGCCATCCCGCCGGGCCCGCATACAAAAATCCATGGTTCCGCAAATGGTCATCTGTATTCGAAATCAGAATGCTGAACACAATGCGCCGCCATAGTTCCGCCATGTCCTCCTTTGCCGACGCCCCATAGCGCCGCAGCACGTCCACAAACTCCAGATAGCTCCTCGGCTCGCCGTCAGAGGCGTCCAGCATGCTCATCGCGGAAAGAAACGGCACCCGCACTTCCTTCGCCCGGTCAAACCGCCCCAGTAGCAGCACCGGCTTCCCCACAATCTTCTCCAGCCTCCACACCGGCACCGCGATCCCCGCCAGCGTCAGCGCCACCGCCTACCAAACCACCACGCGATATTCATCCCCCGCCATCCCGAATTTCGCAATCGCGAGCGTGCCATCTTTATCCCGAATCGAAGCCTTCGGTCGCGCCCCGCCCGATGACGACCCCGGTGCCAGCAGCAGCCGCAAGTCCGCATCGCTCTCCGTATCGCCCATCACGTGTTCCGCCGCCGAAAGCAGCCGCGGCAGGTCCAGCAGCGGCGGAATCTTCGCGCGCCCATGCCCCGCCAGAAACGCGCCCCCTTCACTCCCCGCAAAACGCAGCGCCCCC
>JAYTGM010000045.1:0-2789 GCA_043733425.1 Terriglobia bacterium | reverse complement strand
GAAAGCCGGTGCGGTAAACCGTCCGCATAGCCCACCGCTACCGTCCCAATTCGCATCTCGACGGGTGCCCGAAATCTGGCCATATAACCAACCGGAGTACCCGCCGCGATGTTGCGAACTTTCAGCAGGCGCGCATACCAGGTAAGTACGGGCGAAACGGCAAGCGAGGTAACAGCGCCGCCAACGGCAGGTGAGACGTAGCCGTAAATGGCAAGGCCAGGACGAACCAGCGAGAGCCACGAGCCCCTGCGCCCATACGCGACCGGGTTGCTGCTTGAAAAATGAAAAAGTTCCGGTGCAACCTCCGCCTCCCGCACCGCCTCGCAAACGGCTTCAAAGCGCCGGGCCTGTTCCGCCGTCTGCTCCGTGGTGAAGTCTTCAGCGGAAGCGAAATGAGACATCAAGCCTTCCACGTGTAAATGTTGCAATCCGCGAAGAGCTTCCACAACCTGCGCGGGTGAAGCAGTGGTGCCCAACCGGCCCATCCCCGTATCCATTTTCAGGTGCACTGTTGCGGTGTGGCCAGCAAGATCGAACTCGCGCAATTCCTCCAGCGAATGAATCACCGGAGTAAGTCTATGGGTAAAAAGCGCTCCCCGCTCAAATGGCAACACGCCGCCTATCACCAGAATGCGTGACGCAATGCCGCTCTGGCGCAGCGCAACTCCTTCCTGAACGCAGCTCACCGCCAACCATTTGGCACCGGCGTTCACCAGAGCCTTCGCGACCGGCACGGCACCGTGCCCGTAAGCGTCAGCCTTCACCACGGGCGCAACCAGTATTCCTTTGCTGACGGTGGTTGAGATTGTCCGGAAATTTTCACGTACCTGGCGCAAGGAAACCTCCACCCAGGTACGCTGTTCAGGCCCCGTCATTAAAGCATTTCCTCAAAGAGCCGTTCATATTGTCGCGTCACAGCGCCCCAGTCGTATCGTTCCCGAACGCGATCAACAGCTAGCTTCCGAAACGTTTCGCGCTGTGATTCCGGCATCGCAATCGCCTCACGCATACGCGCCACCAATCCTTCCTGGTCAGAAAACGGGAGCCCCGCCGCACCGCAAACTTCCACATTTTCCGGTGTATCGCGATAAATAACCAGCGCGCCCTTGCCCATCGCTTCAATCAATGCGGGATGTGTTCCGCCCACTTCGGTGGCATGTACATAAGCAAAACAGTGGGAGCCCAATTCGTGATACCCGGTCCCGTAAATACCGCCAGGCATCACGATCCGCGTGTCCTCTGTGTCGCGCACCTCGCGGATATATTCAGCGGCATGGGGAGCGTCTCCAATGAGCGCGAGCTTCATGGTCGTCGGCACCTGCTCAAAGGCGCGGCGCACTTGCAGCGCGTGGTTTTCCGGCTCCATCCGGCTTACATACAGAAAATATTGTCCGCGTTCCAGGCCCAACTGGCGTAACACCGCATCAGACTCTAGCTTCACCGTTTCGGCGCCATAAGGGATGAACGTCGTGGCCTTGCCATACCGTTCCTGGTAATAGCGCTCAATCACTTCAGCATCGCTCACGGTCCGGTTCGGAAGTACGGTAGCAAGATATTCCGACATGCGGTACCAGTTCCGCGCCAGCCAATTCCACTTCTTGCGTTTGCGTTCAATGCCGTCAACGTTCAGCGCCACCGGCACGCCCGCCAAACGGGTGAACACAAGAAAAATTGCGTTTGCCGCGTTACAGTACAGTGCGCAATCCACACGGTGGGTTACCAGATGAAGCGTGGAAAGAAAGGTGTGAGCGAGTGTATCCAGGTACTTGTTGTGAATCGTGGGAAGGTACTGGAGCGACACGCCGCGGTAAGAAGCCGCGTTGTACCGTTCCCTGCAGTAAACCGTGACGTGATGCCCGCGCGCGGCCAGCCGCACCGATAGTTCCTCCGCGAACGTTTCGAAACCACCGTAGTTGGCAGGGATACCGCGCGTGCCAAGCAGGGCGATGCGCATGTCGCGAAGAAGACTACTTGCGGGTCGGCTTAGGCCGGGAGGGCACGGCAGTAAATTTCTTAGGAGCAGGTTTAGCCACGGGCTCAAAGTTAAACCAGCTGGCAATGTAATCGTCATCCGCACGCTGCCGCGCCAGAATCATGCGGCGCTTTGCAAGTACCTTTTTGTAATTCTTCGCCAGAAACCAGAAGGCTTTCAGTGAACTGTGTTCCCAAAGTATGCAGCACGCCACCACAACCAGATCTCGCCCGGTAATCTGCACCCAATTGCGGCGATACAAGTCACCGGAAATGTTCTTCATCCGCAGAAGAAACCGATTCTTCACGGAATGCATATTGATTTCCGCCGGCAATGCGCGGCGGTTGCCCGGAAGAGCCTTGCGAACGTGGTACCCGCGCGCGTAAGGGGCGTACATGCACCGCCATCCCAAAAGCTGAGCCCGCCAAGCTACGTCTGCATCTTCGCGATAAACAAAGAAGTCAGAATCGAAGAATTCACCATCCAGCGAAATGTCATCCACCATTTCCCTGCGGTAAAGCGCGGCCGCGGCAGTGGCACCGAAGACATATTCGTACTGCCTGTAATTGCCGTTATCTATCTCTAACGAACCACGGTCCAGATGCCGCAGAGTGGGCGTGAAATAGATTCCCGTAGAATCCACCACCGGTTTTTCCGGAAAATCGAAGCCGGAGCTCATGGTCAGTAGCTTGCCGCAAACCGTGCCGATTCGGGGGTCCAGGTTGCCGGCGTGTACCAAAGCTTCAATAAAATCGGGTAAGAGCAACACATCCGGATTCAGCGTGAGCACCCAATCCGAATCCGACAAGCCCATTGC